>JAJDNM010000128.1 GCA_022340665.1 Acidobacteriota bacterium
CCCACGACCGAACGGCGTGCCGGGGAGGTGTTTCTCGAAGAGCTGCGGATGTACGTCTCCGGCTTCGACACCAGTCCGTTCGGCGTGGAATGGATGCGATTCGAACCCGGGAGTCCGGTCTCTGAGATTGTCCGCACGGTGCCCCACATCGCGTTCGAGGTCGATGACCTCGGTCGTGCGCTCGAAGGGAAAGAGTTGATTGGCGTCACGTCATCGCCGATGGCGGGCGTCAGAGTCGCGATGATCCTCCACAACGGTATGCCGGTGGAGCTGATGGAGTTTGAACGGGCGTAGATCTATGCCTGATCGTATCCTGTGCCGGTCATTCTTCCTCGGTGGGCAGATTCAGTAACCATCGCCTGGCTCCTGCTTCCGACCTCACCGCCCCCGCGACCTGTGCTGCGGTGAGCGCGTTGACTGCCCGGCCGAGCTTCGGACCGGGTGGAAGGTCGAGCAGCTTTCCGATTTGTTCTCCCGATAGCAACGGCTCTGGCCCCACGAGCTCGGGGCCGCGCTGCACCCACATCCGCCACCAGCGGCGCCACGGATGTTGAGGTTCGATCGCCGCGGCCACCGCGAGAGCGGCAGGAAATGCTGACCCGGCCGAGTGGATGAATGCTCGTCTCTCGGCAGCGGTTGACTCCACCGTGGTTGTTGTCCCTTCGATCAATGTTGCGGCGATGTGTGCACGATTGCGTACAGCCTGCGGCCAGGCGTAGGCGGCGATGGAATCGATTCCAGGAGTGTTCCACGAGCGCAGGAGCAATGCCAGCAAAGCGGTGCTTCGTGCCGCTCGTACGGCCTGCGGCACAGGATGTCTCGACTCACCCGAGAGTCTTGCGGCGGCGGGCAGGTTGTCTTCGAGCCATCCTCGATCACTTCGTGCCTCTCCGGGCGCTGCATGCTCGAGCAGACCCAACCTGAGCAAACAGCGAACACCCGTGACGACCCTTGGTGCTCGCAGGAGTTTCAATAGTTCCTGGCCGACCCGTTCCCGGGGTGCGCCACGCAATGTTGGGGCAAGCTGTGTGATCGACTTGGCGGTCCTTGAATCGAGCTCGAAGTTATCGAACTCGGCGAGGAAGCGGGCCGCCCGAATCAGGCGTACCCGGTCGTCTTCGAGGTTTTTCTGTTGAACTGCCCTCAATGTGCCCGATCTGAGATCGTCAAGTCCGTGCACGTGGTCGATGAGCGGGCCATTGGGTAGGTACCAAACGAGCGCATTGCAGGTGAAGTCACGGCGTTGGATGTCCTGGTCGAGGCTCAGAGAGCCGCGGGGCCACAGCTCGACCCTGATACCGGGAGTCTCGATCCGCCACACCCTGTTGGCGCCCTGTCCAAGGAGGTGCGGCCGCGTGTCGAGCCGTGCCGCGAGCCTCTTCGCGGGGGCTGCAGTCGCTTCGACGGCACCTGAAAGAACGAGGTCGAGATCGACGCTCTTTTTCCCCAACAGGCGATCGCGGACATAACCCCCGGTGACGTGGGACCGGGGCATTCCGAGCCCCTCCCACACGCTACGCAGGAGGAGATCATTTTCGAGCGCGGCGAGGTCAATCGGGGGCATCTCGGGCCAAGAATAGTCCATTGAATTCGGAATTCGGAATTCGGATCTCGGAATCACTACCCGCTCGACTGAAGATACGCGGCTGAACAGAGAAGAAAAAGGTCGGAGGTGGCCTCAGCCCCTTTCCTTTCCGCCTGCTCACCTCTTCTCCTCTGCAAAGTGCTCTAACGTTCTCAAGTTCTTACGTTTAGTTGTTTCCTTTCGTGAGCCGGTGTGTTACATTTCCGTCCCCGCCGAGAGGCGGAGAATCCCGAAACGAGGGAATGATGGTCGAGGAACGAATTCAGAAGCTCATTGCCCGATCCGGCCTGTGTTCGCGCCGGGACGCGGACAGAATGGTGGCTGAGGGGCGGGTAACGGTCGATGGGCGGCGAGCCGAGCCGGGCGAAAAGGTGGACCCCGCGTCCGCTCACATCAAAGTGGACGGCCACCACATCAAGGCGCCCGAGACCTTCCGATATCTCCTGATCTACAAGCCTCGGGGAGTCATCACTACGTGTGACGATCCCGAAGAGCGGAAAACCGTGCTCGACCTCGTGCGGCCCACCGTGCGCGAGCGCGTGTACCCGGTGGGTCGGCTTGACTACCACTCCGAGGGGCTGCTCCTCCTCACCAACGATGGAGGGCTCGCGGCACGTGTGGCGCATCCCCGCCACGCAGTCGTGCGAGAGTATCTGGTCAAGGTCCGCGGCGATCTCACCGATTCCGCCTACCGCAAATTGATGGCTGGTACCACGATCGACGGACACCACGTCAAGCCGCGACGGGCACGGCGGGCCTCGAAGAGCCGCGGCGGCAAGTCGACCTGGTGGCGGGTGGAGGTGACAGAGGGGCGGACCCACGAGGTGCGAGAGCTCTTCTTCAAGGCTGGCCATCATGTCCAACGCCTTCGCCGCACGGCCATCGGCTCCCTACGAGACGATACGTTGAAGCCCGGCGATTTCCGGACACTCTCCGAAGGGGAGATTCGCGCCCTGCGAAGGGATACCGCGAGCGCGAAAAAGCGACACTCTTCATCGCCTGGAAGCCGCGGCCGAAGAACTGCGGCGAAACCGAAAAAGCGTCCCGCTCGAAACACGGAAGAGAAACGCTGACTCACCGAAAACCACTGAAAATGGCAGTGGTTAGGGTAGAATGACGCGCCGCGGAAGCGTGAATGGGGGTTTTTTGGAGAACAAGGACGAGACGCAACAACCGGTCGAGACTTTGGTTGCCAACCGTCGTGCCAAGCTCGATGCACTGCGCGAGCTCGGCCAAGACCCGTACCCCCGGCGGTTTCGGGTCGAAATGTCGGTGAGCCAGGCGCGTTCTCGGTATGAATCGTTGACCGCCGAAGAACTCGAGGCCGATCCTCCCTCGGTTCGACTCGGTGGTCGACTGATAGCGGTGCGTGGCCACGGCAAGGTTTCGTTTGCCGACCTCTCCGACGGCGCCGGCCAGATCCAGCTGTATCTGCGTAAGAACGACCTCGATGACGGCTCGTGGCAGGTATTTCAGCAGTTGGACCTCGGCGATTTTCTCGGCGTTGCAGGAGCCGTTTTTCGCACCCGTGCTGGGGAACTGAGCATTGCTGTCGAGGACGTTACGGTGCTCGCCAAAGCCCTCCGCCCTCTACCCGAGAAGTATCATGGTCTCGCCGATCGCGAGGGTCGTGCTCGGCAGCGATACCTCGACCTGCTATCGAACCCGGAATCGAGAGGCGTCTTCGAAGCGCGCTCCAAGATCATCTCGTCAATCCGTCGTCGACTGGAAGCGGCGGACTTTGTCGAGGTCGAGACACCGATGATGCAGCCGATAGCTGGCGGAGCAACCGCACGGCCGTTCATCACTCATCACAACACTTTGGACCTCGACCTCTACCTGCGAATTGCTCCTGAGCTCTACCTCAAGCGCCTGATCATAGGGGGGTTCGAGCGGGTCTTCGAACTCAATCGCAACTTTCGCAATGAAGGGATCTCGACCCGCCACAACCCAGAGTTCACGATGCTCGAGTTTTACTGGGCCTACGCGGACTACGAAATGTTGATGGAATTTACCGAGGAGCTCATCACCGGAGTCGTCGAGGAGGTCCGCGGTGGATTGAAGGTCGAATGGGGAGAGCACATTGTCGACTTCAGTCGGCCATGGCGCCGACTCAAGATGCGCGACGCCATCCTCGAGTACTCCGATCTCGAACCAGCAGACCTCGTCGATCGTGCGCGCATGGAGAGAGCCGCCCGAAAGCTCGACGTTCAGCGTATCGATGAACGCAACGACGGGAACCTGCTCGCCGAGCTTTACGAGATGACGGCGGAGCCACAGATGATCGATCCGACATTCATATTGGATTTCCCGCGCCAAATCTCGCCTTTCGCCAAATCAACGCCGGACGATCTCGATACGGTAGAGAGGTTCGAGCTCTTCATCGGCGGGATGGAGCTGGCAAACGCCTTCACCGAGCTTAACGACCCCGATGAGCAACGTCGACGGCTCGAAGCTCAGGCTACCGAACAGGGTGGCGTGGTCGACGAAGATTTTGTTCTGGCGATGGAGCACGGTATGCCGCCGACCGGGGGTGAGGGGATTGGTATTGATCGCTTGGTCATGTTGCTCACCAACCAACACTCCATCCGGGACGCGATTCTCTTTCCGCAGTTGCGTCCGCGGGAGTGAGATGACGGGACAGCGGCCGAGATTTCGGTGGAGGGGCCCCTCAAGGGGCCTGGGGGCGCGCGCCCGACAGCACTCCCGCACTTTTCTCCGGATGGAAATCCGGAAATCCGGATGGGTGGTGGACCCCCATGTCGGCTGAGCTTCATCTGGCAAAGCGATATCTGCTCGGTCTGGGGCGGCGTACCCACATTGCGACCGTGACGCTGATTTCAATGCTCGGTCTGGGACTCGGTGTGCTTGCCCTAGTGGTTACTCTTTCCCTCCTGGAGGGCTTTCAGGCGAGCATTCGCGAGGAGATTGTAGCGCGGGCGGCTCACGCTCGAATCACGCCTTCGGAGGGTCGCCGAATTGAAGATTCCGAAAATCTGGCCTCGCTTTTGCAGGAGAGTCTCCAAGAAGTGGAGATGGTCGAGGTAGTACGCGGCACGTGCCTGGTTTCATCGTTGACGGATGCCGTTCCGGCATCCGTGATCGGCCGGTCTGACGCATTGGACGTCGGTGTCGACCGGATCTTGGCCAGCCGCCTCCAGATTGGATCTGGCGACGAGATCTCTGTCATCTCGCCCCGCCAGAGAATGACGCCGATGGGACCGTTGCCGGTCAGGGTCCGGGCGGAGGTATCCACCGTTCTGGTGCCGGAGCCCGGTTCCGAGGAAGGTGCGGTTCGGCTTCCGCTGGAGGTCGCTCAGCGGCTGCTGTGGGGTGAGGCCGTGGTGGAGGCGATAGAGCTTCGCGACACGTCGAATCCGTGGAAACTGGGTGCCAGGGTGCGCGCGGCACTCGGACCCGACGCGGAAGCCGTCAAGGTCGAGAGTCTCGAGGACCTCCATCGCCCGCTCCTTCTCGCCCTTGCCATGGAACGAGTGATGATCTTTGTCGCCGTTGGCCTGATGTTGGTGGTTGCGGCCCTCAATCTGCTGTGCAACGTCGCAATGGTTGCGGCGGAAAAACGCGTCGACTTGGCGGTGTTGGCAGGCCTCGGTCTGCCGCCGAGCTCTTTGAGGAAACTCTTTCTGTTCCTTGGAATTGGTATCGGGCTGGTCGGGGCAACGGTCGGAGCTGTGCTCGGTGTAGTGGCGTCTCTTTTCCTCGACCGGAGCGGCGCATTGCCGCTCCCAAGGGGGGTATTCGGATTTTCATCCGTGCCCTTCCAAGTCGAACCCGCAACCGTGGCTTTGGTCGTGTTGGTGGCTCTCGCGTTGGCGACCGCCGCGTCTTGGGTGCCGTCTCGGATTGTCGCCACTCGAGAACCGGCCGAGGGCCTGCGCTATGAGTGACACTCGTGTCATGGTGACGCTCTCCGGGGTGAGCAAGGGATTCGGTGCGGGCGGCACGAGGATCGAGGTTCTGAAGGACCTCGATCTGGAGATCGAAACAGGAGAAATGCTGGCGATTGTCGGCCCATCAGGGGTTGGCAAGAGCACGCTACTTCATATTGTGGGTCTGCTTGACCGACCCGACGACGGCCGCGTGGAGCTCGATGGAGAACCGATGGGGAACCTCGACGGCGAGGCTCGTGCGCACATCCGCAATAAGAGAATCGGCTTCGTCTTTCAGCACCACTACCTTCTCGATGAGCTGGATGCTCTGGACAACGTGGCACTTCCTCTCAGAATCGCTGGACGCGGCGCGACCGCCTCCCGCGAAAGAGCTCGCGAGCTTCTCGCCTCGGTTTCGCTTTCAGACCGGTTGAGCCACTTTCCCGATCAGTTGTCGGGCGGCGAGCAGCAGCGAGTCGCGGTTGCGCGCGCGCTGGCGATGAAGCCCGATCTCCTGCTCGCCGACGAACCCACGGGCAATCTCGATCGGTCCAATTCGGAGCAGTTCTTCTCTTTGGTGCGAGAGCTTCATTTGATGGTCGGATTGACATCAATTATAGTGACCCACGACGAAGAGATGGCCCGCAAGTGCGACGGGATCTTCCGGCTCGCACCTGCGGGCGAAAATTTCGATCATGTTTGAGAGATTCAACGAACACGTCAGGCGCAGCCTGTTCTTCGCTCGCTACGAGGCGAGCCGGTCGAGCAGTCACTCGATTGCTCCGCATCACGTTCTTCTCGGGATGCTGCGAGAGGCGGATCCGGTTTTCAACGAGATCCTCCGCGACCGGGGAGTGGATCCCCGCGAGCTCCGTGAGGAGCTGCTCGGGGATCGGGTGATCGTCGAGCGCGTCAGCACGTCCCCGGACCTCCCGCTGGCAGAGGATACCAAGAAGGCCCTCGCCTTTGCGGTTCACGAAGCGGAGAGCATGGGCCACGCGAGCGTGGCATCCGATCACCTCGTTCTCGGACTCCTGCGGGTCGAGGGATCGACTGCCGCGGAGTATCTGAATGAAAAGGGGCTCGAGCTGTTTCAGCTTCGCGAAGAGGTCATTCAGCGCAGCCACGAGCTCGAGGTGGAGGCCACCGCCCAGGCGACTCCCCATATGGCGGAGTATTCGCGCGACTTGACGATGATCGCTGCGGAGGGCGGGTTCGACCCCCTCATCGGCCGCGAGCAGGAAGTCGAGCGGATGGTCCAGATACTCAGTCGGCGGACGAAGAACAACCCGCTGCTTCTGGGTGAGTCTGGAGTCGGCAAAACGGCGATTGTTGAAGGTCTCGCGACCCGCATATTCGAAGGCTCGGTGCCGATGCTTCTCGCCGATCGGCGGATTCTTGCCATGGACCTGTCGCTGCTAGTGGCCGGAACCAAGTATCGAGGACAGTTCGAAGAACGCCTCAAGGGGCTCCTCAAAGAGCTTCAGGAGCATCCGGAAATCATCATCTTCATCGACGAAATCCACTCCCTGATCGGCACCGGTTCTGCCGAGGGGTCGCTCGACGCGGCCAACATCATCAAACCGGCGCTTTCGCGGGGCGAGATCACCTGCATCGGTGCGACGACAGTCCGCGAATACCGCAAATACGTGGAAAAGGACCGCGCGCTGTCCCGACGTTTCCAGGCGGTGAACATCCGCCAGCCGACGGATGAAGAGACGATCACAATCCTCGAGGGCGTGCAAAGTCGATACGAGGAGTTCCACGGGGTGCGCTACACGCCCGACGCGGTCGAGGCCGCGGTCAATCACGCCGGTCGTTACATCACGGACCGTGCGTTCCCCGACAAGGCGATCGATGTGCTCGACGAAGCCGGAGCTCGAGTCAAACTGCGCCAGGTCTCGTCCACGTCGTCCTTGAGGCGGGTCCAGAACGAGATTCGGGACGTCGTCACGCGGATGAAGGAAGCGATCTCGCGCAAGGAGTTCGAGCGCGCGGTGGATCTGCGCGAAGAAGAGCTTCAGCTGCGAGAGGAACTCGAGATGCTGGAGACGACCCACGCGGAGGAGCCTCCGGAGAGGGTGGTGGTCGAGCGCGCGGATATCGAAGAGGTCGTGGCATCGTGGACCGGCATACCGGTCGCTTCGATCGGCGAGGACGAGGCGGACCGGCTACGGCGCATGGAGGAGATCCTTCGTCAGCGAGTGGTTGGCCAGGATGATGCGATAGCGGCGGTGGCCAGGGCGATCCGACGCAGCCGTCTTGGCGTGACCAGCCCCGATCGGCCAATTGGGTCGTTCATCTTCCTCGGTCCGTCGGGCGTCGGCAAGACGGAAGTCGCGCGCCAGCTCGCGAGCTTTCTCTTCCAGGACCCCCGCCACCTGGTTCGCTTCGACATGTCGGAGTACATGGAAAAGCACACCGTGTCACGATTGATTGGCTCGCCCCCGGGATACGTGGGATTCGAGGAGGGCGGACAGCTCTCGGAGCAGGTTCGCCGGAATCCATACTCGGTGATCCTTCTGGATGAGATCGAAAAAGCCCATCCAGACATTTACAATCTGCTCCTGCAGGTTCTTGAAGATGGCCGTCTGACCGACAACTACGGAAACGTCATCGATTTCACCAACGCCCTGATCATCATGACCTCGAACCTTGGTGGCCGCGAAATCGTCGAGAGGGACGGCGTCGGATTTACCGGCGATGGCCCGAAGATCGAATCAAAACAGGTGCGAGAGCTGGTCGACCGTGAGCTGAAGCGCCATTTCCCGCCGGAGTTCATCAACAGGTTGGACGAAGTCATCGTCTTCGATGCTCTCGGCAAGGAGAGCATGCTCGAGGTCGCGCGCCTGCTGCTGGACGAGACTGCGACGGTCCTGGCCAAGAAGAACGTCAGCATCGGCTTCGACCAGGAAATCGCGAGCTGGCTCTTCGCACAATGCGGCATCGATCCTCAGGCCGGGGCGCGGCCACTGCGGCGGTTGGTCAAGCAGTGGATCGAGGATGCCGTGGCAGATTTCCTCATCCAGAATCGGGAGGCGGAGGGTGGTCTGCTCATGGTTCGGGTGGAGGGAGGTCGCCCGGTGGTCAAGACCGAGAAGGAGAACGTGGTGACCCAGGGAGAGGACGCCTGATGAGGGTGCGGGTGTGTGCAATTGCGGCTCTCGTGACGATGTTCGCTCTTGGAGCGACTGCTCAGGAGGAGCTGTACATACGAGACATTGTGGTCGAGGGTGGCATCACGCTCACTGTGGATACAGTCTCGTATTACCTTGGACTCGAACCGGAGGATCCGCTCGATCGAGAAGCGATAGTGGACGGCTACCGCCGGCTCTGGGACTCGGGGCTGTTCGAAGACATTCGGATCGAGGCAGAGAACCATGGAGACGGAGAGGTCACCCTCTACATCGTGGTGACCGAGCGACCATTCGTGACATCGGTGGATTTCGAAGGGAACAAGAAGCTCAAGACATCCGACCTCAAGGACAAGCTGGACGAGCTGAGTATCGAGATTCCGCGCAACGTGCCCCTGCGGTCGTCTCAGCTCAGTAGGATCGAAGCCGCCATCAAAGAGATTTACGATACCGAGGGATTTCGATCCGCACAGGTGACCCACGAGGTCAGCGACGTATCTCCGAACAAGAAGAAGGTCGTTTACCTGATCGACGAAGGCGCCAAGGTCAAGATCAAGAAGATCAGCTTTGTCGGCAACGAGCGATTCTCGAACTCCAAGCTACGCGGAGTTCTCGAGAAGACCAAGCAGAGGGGTCCTCGGTACTTCTTTGGCGAGAAGATCGTCTTCACAAAGGATGAGTGGGACGAGGACCGCGACAATCTGCGCAAGTTCTATGGTGATCGCGGCTATATCGATGTCAAAATTGGCGAGCCTGCGATAGAACTCGTGGCCAAAAACCCCAACGCGCCGACGCTGAAAAAGAAAAAATACAAAATGTACCTCACGATCCCGATCGAGGAAGGTCCGCCCTATACGCTGGGTACGTTTGGGGTCACAGGGGTCGAAGTCTTCAACCAAGAAGCCTTGACCCAGTCGTTCAACGTGAAGGAAGGTGAGACGTACAACCGCAAGGTCATCGACGAGGGCATGGAGAGGATTCGCAAGAGCTACCATAACTCCGGTCACGTCTACGCGTACACGAACGAGACCCGGACCAGACGAGAGGGGGATGAACACATCGTCGATGTCACGGTCGACGTCTTCGAGGGTGATCGTTTTCAGCTTGGCCGGCTCGAGTTCGTCGGCAATACGAACACGCGAGACAAAGTGTTGCGTCGGGAGTTCCGCATATCCGAAGGGCAGTATATGAACATGGGCCTTTTCGAGGCTTCGGTATACAAGGTCAATGCTCTCGGATATTGGAAGCTCGAAGAGGACCCCCTCGAGTTCGATTTTGACGACGAAAACAAGAAGGTCAACGTCAAGGTCAAAGGTAACGAGGTCGGGCGCAACGATGTCCAGTTTGGCGCGGGTTACTCCGAGCTCGACGGTTTCTTCGTTCAGGGGCAATTCAACACCCGCAATTTCCTGGGCAGAGGTAACTCGCTGGGGGTTTCGCTGCAGATCGGCCGTCGAACAGACCTCTACACCCTTTCTTACACGGAGCCCTACTTCCTCGACCGCCGCATACTCCTCGGTGGATCAATCTTCAAGACCGCTCTCGACTATTCACAGTCCGGATTTTCGAGCTACCAGCGCGAGACGAAGGGTTTCACCCTATCACTCGGGCTGGGAGTCGGGCCATTTTCCTCAGTCTCCGGTATTCTCGCGTTCCAGGATGACTATGCGAGATTTCAGACGACGAACGGTGGCCTTGCAGGTGATCCCACCTCGGGGCACGACCGTCCGGTTGATATTCCGCCGGTTGAAGGGGCGATCTTCGAACGCGCCTTCGAAACGTACAGCGGCAACACGCATTCATTCACGCCGATGTACGCCATGGATACCCGGGACGACCCGTTCGATCCGAACCGCGGGCACAGCTTCAACGGTCGCCTGCGACTCGCCGGTGGTCCCATCGGCGGCGACTTCGACTACGTTCGCCCCGAATTCGGCTACACCCAATTGTTGCCGTTGAGCAGGAAGAGCATCTTCGCCTATCACATGGAAGGCGGGCAGTTCCTGACCTACAACGATTCGGAAATCCCGCTCTTTGAACGCTACCGTCTGGGTGGCGATCGGTCGCTCCGCGGCCTGCCCTATTATTCGGTGCTGCCGCGGACCGAGGATGGCGAGTACTTCCTGACCAGCGGAGGTTCGCGCAAGGGCGGCGACCGCTATTGGCAGGTCAACGTGGAGTATCAGTTCCGAATCGGTGGTCCGATCAAGCTCGTCCTCTTCGTCGACATGGGCAACACGTATGTCGAGGAGCAGGGCTGGGACTTCCACCTCTGGCGCCGTACGACCGGTGCCGAGATGCGTATCTTCCTACCCATCTTCCAGGCACCGATTCGCTTCATTTATGGTTACAATCTCGATCCGTACCCCGACGAGAAGGACAGCGATTTCCAGTTCTCGATCGGGACGACTTTTTAATTCAATGCAGTGGAGGACATGAACATGTTTCGTTTGGCGATTCGTACAACGGTATTGGCCGCGGTCGCGCTGGCGCTTGCGCTCCCGGCGGCAGCGCAAACCCAGGTCGCGGTGATTGATGTGCAGCGGGTAGTCACCGAGTCCGATCCGGGCAAGGAAGTGATGCAGAATCTGAGGGCCCTGTCGGATGCCAAGGCCCAGGAAGGACAGGCTCTTCAGCAAGAGCTCGCGTCACTCCAGGATCAGTTCAACAAGCAGCGGTTCACGGTTTCCGAAGAGCGTCAGACCGAGATGAGCAAGGAGATCGAGGACAAACAGATCGCGATTCGCCGATTTCAGGATGATGCGCAGCGCGAGCTTCAGGAAGCCCAGCGGCGTGAATTGGGCGGCCTTGAAGAGAAGATCCTGCCGATCATTAACCAGGTCGGTCAAGAGCGCGGCCTGACCCTCATTTTCAACAAGTTCCAGTCCGGTCTCGTATACGCCGACGAGGCAGTCGACATCACGGATCAGGTGATCACGAGGTTTAACACAACGCAGTGAGCTCGAGCATCAAACTCGCAGACCTCGGTCAGCAGCTCGGCGCCGATGTGGTCGGCGACGGGCAGCTGGAAATCTGCGGTGTCAGGCCTCTTGATTCCGCCGGGGAGGAGCATCTGAGCTTCCTCCACAACCCGAAGTACGTCGACGAAGCGAAATCTTCGAAGGCTGGGGCGATTCTTGCGGCCGACCCCGAGATCCTGCCTGGGCGCAATGTGTTGGTCTGTCCGGAGCCGTACCTCGCTCTGGCGCACGCACTCGAGATATTCCACCCGGTGGCACGCCCGGAGCCCGGTGTTCATCTATCGGCCGTGGTAGCCGACACGGTCTCGCTGGGTGAGGGAGCGAGCGTTGGGCCGCTGGTGTCAATTTCGGCTGACTCAAAAATAGGCGACCGGAGCGCTGTCGGAGCGGGATGTGTCCTTGGCCGGGGCGTCGAGATCGGAATCGATTGCATCCTTCACCCGCGAGTCGTGGTCGAAGACAACTGCCGGATCGGGGACCGGTGCATCATTCATTCCGGGACCGTGATCGGTTCGGATGGCTATGGATTCGCGACCGTTGCGGGGATCCACCACAAGGTGCCTCAGGTGGGGGTTGTGGTCGTTGAGGACGACGTGGAACTCGGCGCGAACGTCTGCGTAGACCGTGCAGCCCTTGGAGAAACAAGGATCGGCAAGGGCACCAAGGTGGACAATCTGGTGCAGATAGCGCACAACGTCGAGGTCGGCGAACACTGTCTTTTGGTGGCTCAGACCGGGATCTCCGGTTCGACCCGCATTGGCCACCATGTTGTGTTTGCGGGCCAGTCGGGGTGCTCTGGCCACCTGAATATCGGTAACGGCGCCGTTTTGACAGCTCGGGCTGCGGCATACAGGGATGTCCCGGACGGGGCGACTGTGTCCGGTGCGCCAGCGCGGCCGCATCGTGAATGGCTGAAGGCCAACGCGAATCTGCAGCGCCTCGACAGCCTGCGCGAGAAGGTCAAGCAACTCGAAGCGCGGATCGCCGAGCTGGAGGAAAGCTCATGAAGGACATATCAGAGATCCTGTCGGTGATGCCGCACCGCTACCCGTTCCTGCTCGTCGACCGGGTGCTCGAAATGGACGACACGAAGATCCGTGCAGTCAAAAACGTCACCGTCAACGAGCCGCACTTTGTCGGCCATTTTCCTGAGGTACCGGTGATGCCGGGTGTCCTGGTGGTTGAGGCCATGGCCCAGGCCGGTGGGTTCCTGCTTTTCAGCCAGGTCGACGAGCGCGAAGGCAAGCTCATATACTTCACAGGCATCGACAAATGCCGCTTCCGCAAGCCGGTCATTCCCGGAGACCAGCTGATCTTCGAGGTCGAACTGGTGGCCAAGCGCAGTACCTTCGCCAAGATCAAGGGTCGCGCACTGGTCAACGATGAAGTGGTGTGTGAGGCGGAAATGATGTCCGCCTTGGCGGCACGCTGATGAGCACGAAAATCCATCCCACAGCTATTGTCGATTCAGAGGCCAGGCTAGCCGGGAGCGTTTCCGTCGGTCCGTACACCGTCATCGAAGCTGGAGTTGAGATCGGCGACGGGTGTGAAATCGGCCCGTTCTGCCGCTTCGGCGAAGGCACATCCATCGGTGCCCGGAACCGCTTCGAGAGTCACTGCTCGATCGGTGCCCCCCCGCAAGATCTCAAGTACGCCGGTGAGCCGACGCGGCTCGAGATCGGGGACGACAACTGGTTCCGCGAGTTTGTCTCCTTCCATCGTGGTACCGAAGGCGGGGGAGGGGTGACACGGGTTGGCTCGAAGAATCTTTTCATGGCGTACGTCCACGTGGCGCACGATTGCCTGGTCGGATCGGGCACGATATTCGCCAACAACGCGACCCTGGCCGGTCATGTCGAGGTCGGAGACCAGGCGACCGTCGGAGCGCTGTCCGCGATCCACCAATTCAGCCGCGTCGGCCCGCACGCCTTCCTCGGTGCCTTCACCGCGGCGGCCAAAGACTGTCTTCCGTACATGAGCACAGTCGGTAACCGTCCCCCGAAGTGTTATGGCCCCAACACTATCGGTCTCGAGCGTAAGGGCTTTTCTCCCGATAGCCGCAGGGCGTTGAAAAGGCTGTGGCACATCCTGCGAGATCCGAAGCTGAACACCTCACAGGCAGTCGAGAAAATCCGTGAAGAGCTCGGCGATCAGGAAGAGGTCGAGGTGGTTCTGGATTTCATCGAGAGCTCCAATCGTGGCGTCATCCTGAGCTGAGAGACGGACTGGGTTTTCAATCCAACCGGGGAGTTGATCTGACCATGAGTGCTGACATCGATTTTGCAGCTCTGTCGATCAAGGATGCGCTCGACCTCGCGATCCTCGTCGAGGAAGAAGCGGAGGAGCGTTACCGGGAGCTGGCCGACAATCTCGAGTTTCACAACACCACCGAAGCGGCCGCATTCTTCAAGTACATGGTGACCTGTGAGGCCGGTCATGGTGCCGATCTGAGCGCCAAACGCCACGAGCTGTTCGGGGACGCACCGATGAGCGTCGACCGCTCGATGCTGTGGGGCGTCGAAGCGCCTGACTATGAGGTGGCAAAGACGTTCATGACCCTGCGGGATGCCCTGCAGGTGGCTCTCGTGGCAGAGAAGAAGGCGTTCGATTTCTTCGACAGCGCGCTGTCGCAAATCGAGGACACGGCCGTTCGCGAGCTCTTTGCCGAACTCCGTCAGGAAGAGGTTGAACACATGCAGATGGTGCGAGACCAGATGAAAAAAGCCCCCGATGGAGATGGGTTCGACCCGGTCGACTTCGCCGACGAAGGGGTTGCCCAATAGCCCGGTCTTCTCACCGGGTTTCGTGATGAGGACGGTAGATACCTGGTGAGAAGACCGGGATAGCGACCGGTGGTCGCCTGTCGGCCGCCAAATCTCCTCAGAAAACTCTGCCGATGCGTTCGAGGGCCGTTTCGGCGTCACCGGTCGTCTCGAGCATCTCCCGTGCCTTGTCGCCAAGGGCGCGGACGACCTCTTCGGCCGACTTCAGAATCTCGCCATTGGCGATGTACAAGGGTGAGCCATTGGGATCGATGTACATCCCGTCGGCGGGTTCGGAAGCTGTGAGGCCTTCAAATCCGGTCGGCTCTTCCTCGTCGTCGATGATTGCCCAGACCTTCGCGTCGAGGTGGATGATGTCGACCTTCTCGTCCTCGTATGCTTTTCTCAGCTGATTCCAACCCGGGGCCTCGTGTTCCCCACGCAAGATCCAGAGCTTTGCCATGTCACTCCTCCGCACCGCGCATCATACCCTTTCTTTTTCCATCTCGACGATCTGACCGTCGAGGTGGAAAATGGGGTAGGGGAGAATCAGTTTTCCGCTGACAACCTCACGTCGATCTCTTCCAGCGCCTCGATCGCGTTGAGCCTCAACCCGATGTGACCGTGCGGGACCCGAGGTTCGCGCGGGTTGATGCGAACCAGCGCCGCGCCGGATCGGGACGCCACCTGTTCGGACGTCATCCGTACTGTCGGTAAGGCCGTACCGGCGCCAAACTCGGCGATGACGAGGTTCGGGCCGGCGGCCATGGAGAGCCAATCCGAAAACCTCCGCTCCTGATCGCCGGTGCGGCCCGGATTCCAGTGCCAGTCTCCGAACATGAGCACGTTTGGCCGGGCAATCGCTCCACAACGCGGGCACTCCGGCAAAGGCGGCACAGCACGGAAACTGTTCTCGTCGACCTCGATATCGACCCCGTCAGCCCTCCAGATCTGACTGCTGCACGGCTCAGAACACTGGAAGTGGTTGATCGAACCGTGACACTCGATGATCCGTTCACGATCGAATCCCGCCCGCTGGAAATGCCCATCGACGTTCGAGGTGAAGACGAACGCTCCGTGGGCGAGATTCTCGGCCCAGCGCAGAAGGATCTCGAAACCTCGGTGGGGTTTCGTCTCGCGATACAAATTGAAGCGGTGGCCGTAAAAACCCCACGCCAGTTCCGGATCCCTCTTGAACCAGCCCGGATTGGCCATGTCGACGAAAGAAATGCCGAGGCGCTCGAACGGCGGGTAGGCTTTCCAGAAGCCCGTGTCGCCACGGAAGTCCGGCAAGCCCGAGTCGACACCCATGCCGGCCCCAGCGGTGATCAACACGGCGTCGGCGTTCGAGATCGCGATCGCCGCGTCCTCGATGGAGGTTGTCGAATCCTCGCCCATGAGGGGATCTTAACGCGTTCTCGACATCGGGAGCTGATGAAAGTTTGGCCAGAAGTTTTCCTAAATTGGATGGCTCCAATTATACAGAATTGGTGGTTGACGATCGAAATGGATGGCATATCTTGTTTAATGGATGGTTCCAATTGTCGTGGAGGGATTGGAGGTCGGGATGATGAAAATTCGGCACGCAGATCTCCACGCACTCGAAAGACATTCCTCGGGCAAGCGGGGACCTTGGCTCGACGCCGCATGTGCGCGGCTTCGAGACATGCCCGGTCAGCCTGCAAGCAGAATCCTCGTGGCCGAGGAGGATGGGCAGGTTCGCGCGGTTCTCGGCATGCGACTGTTTTGGGTCGGCGAGGGTCGCGCAGTCAGAGTCGTAATTTGTGTTCTCGAGGTCGATCCCGAACACGACCGCCGCGGCATAGGATCACGTCTCGTGCGATTCGCCGAAGGCATCGCGCGGATCCATGGTTGCACCCGCGTTGATGTCGAGCCCGACCTCGAGGGTTGGGGTGAGGGGCGGTGTTGGCTCGGCCTGGGCTACGATGATCCGGACGCGGGCCTTCAGAAGGTTCTCGGGCCATCCGGGCAATGATGAGCTCGTGAGCGGTGCGGATCTCATGAATTTCGCGGTAAGAGGTGGGCGAAGGAGGAGATGAGTGGAGATCTCGATTGACCGAAAGAGCGGCGAACCGATCTTTCGACAGATCGTTCGGGAAATCCAGGAGCTCATCCTCTCCGAGTCGCTTCCGGAAGGTTTCCTGCTGCCACCCGAACGCAGACTTGCGGCTGCGCTCGGAGTGAATCGGAGCACGATTCTGAATGCTTACCGAGAGCTCAAGGCGCTTGGCCTGGTGGATGCACACGTAGGTCGAGGGACGGCCGTTCTCGGTGCACCGGCGCGGATCCCAAACGCCGCGGGTGTGCCCTGGCGCCAGCTCTTCCGCGAAAGCGTGGCACGGTCCCATGACCCGATCATTGCCGACCTCCTGGCCCTGTCTGAACGTCAAGACGTCATCTCGTTTTCAATCGGGTTGCCGGCACCGGAGCTGTTGCCGCTCCAGATATTTGCCGAGTACACCGCCGAGCTGATACGGGAGATCGGCGCTCCGCTGGTGCTCCACTGTCCGACCGAGGGACACACACCGCTGCGCGAGACCCTCGCCCAATGGGTGGCAACACGCGGCATCCGGGCACGGGCCACCGATGTGTTGGTGGTGTCCGGGTCACAGCAGGGTCTGGATCTGGTGGCGAGGGTGTTCATCGACCCTGGCGATGTCGTGATTGTCGAAGAGCCCACCTACATTGGCGCCCTCCAGTCCTTCCGAGTGGCTGGTGCGAAGATCATCGGCATTCCCGTCGACGAGGACGGGATGCGGACCGATATCCTCGCCTCGATTCTCGAGCGTGAGCGCCCCAAGCTCATATACTCCCTGCCCACCTACCAGAACCCGTCCGGAGCTGTCATGAGCGTCGAGCGGCGCCGCCAGCTGCTCGAGCTCGCGGCGAGATGGCATGTGCCAATTCTCGAAGACGATCCATATTCGGAGCTGCGTTACGAAGGGGAGCCGCTGCCGTCGCTCAAGGCACTCGACGAGCACGACCTCGTGCTCTATCAGAGCACCTTCTCGAAGGTGTTATTCCCCGGCCTCCGGATCGGATACCTGGTTGTGCCGCCGGTGGTTCTCCACCAGCTGGCCCTGGCCAAGCAGGGAGTGGACCTGCATGCGAACAGCTTCTCCCAGTTCCTGCTGGAACGCTTTGTGCGCGACGGCCACTTCTCGACCCATATCGAGAAGATAAAGCCAGCCTACCGAAGGCGCCGGGACCGGATGGCGGTGGCTCTCACGAAGGACCCATCGATTGGTCTCGAGTTCTCTATGCCGAGGGGCGGCTTCTATATCTGGTGTTGTCTGCCAGACGGAGTGGAACATTCCGCACTGCTGGCCAACGCTGCCGCACGCGGTGTCGTTTTCCTGCCCGGGCGCGCCTGTTACCCGACCGAACCGACGGAGAACTGCCTCCGCCTCAACTTCTCGCACGCATCGGAAGACGAAATTGAAAAGGGCATCGAGCGGTTCCTCGAAGCCGTACGTGAAGCCAGGGTATGGGGGCGGATCAAAGAGTCGAATGGGGCCGCTACAGCGCCGGTCGTCTGAAAACTGGAGGGATGCATGAAACCACACCGTCTTCGATTTTCCTCCCGCATGCGGGACATGCGGGCGTCCGACATCCGGGAAATTCTCAAGGTCACGCAACAGCCCGATATCATCTCCTTTGCCGGCGGGCTGCCCGCCTCGGAGCTCCTGCCCGCGGCAGAGATGGCTCAGGTGGCGCGCGACGTCCTCACCGAAGACGGAGTGAGGGCCCTCCAGTATGCGCCCACCGAGGGGCTGGATCTGCTTCGAGGCGTCATTTCTGACCGTTTGCAGCGGCTCTGGGGCCTCGAACGGTCGATGGACGAGCTGTTGATTGTCAGCGGCTCTCAGCAAGCCCTGGACTTGACGGGAAAGGTCTTCCTCGACAAGGGCGACGTTGTGCTCTGCGAGAGTCCGACCTACCTGGGTGCGATCAGCGCCTTTCGTGCCTACAGGCCGCGGTTCGTAGAGGTGCCGACCGATGACGACGGCATGGTGCCGGCGGAACTCGAGAATCGGCTCGCCTCGATCGACCGGGTGAAGCTGATCTACGTCGTGCCCGATTTCCAGAACCCCAGTGGCCGCCGTTGGTCGATTGAGCGACGCCATGAGCTTGCCGGGCTCGCCGGCCGATTCAACGTGCCGGTGATTGAGGACGCGCCCTACGCCGAACTCTGTTTCGAGGGAGAGCCATTGCCGCCGGTCGCCGCTCTCGACAATGCCTGCTCCGTCGTGTACCTGGGGACCTGTTCTAAGATCCTGTCGCCGGGTATGCGCCTCGGCTGGGTCGTAACCGATCGGGAACTCCTGCGCCGCTTTGTGCTTGTCAAACAGGGTGCCGATCTCCACACCTCCTCCCTGGTCCAACTCCTCGCTGCTCGCTTCATGCTCGAACACGATCTCGAGGCTCATATTGCCCGGATTCGCGAGGTATACAGAGCACGCCGCAACGCCATGATCGCCTCTCTGGAAGAGCGCTTCCCGGAGGACGTCAGCTTCACCCGGCCCGCAGGTGGCCTCTTTCTGTGGGCCGAACTGCCGCAGGGGCTGGACGCGCGACGATTGCTCGAACGTGCCCTTGAGGAGCGCGTGGCATTCGTGCCGGGTGACTCGTTCTTCCCGAACGGAGGTCACGAGAAC
>JAJDNM010000129.1 GCA_022340665.1 Acidobacteriota bacterium
CCCTCGGCCGCCAGGGCCGAACCGAAGACATCACCCACGAAGCGTGAGTAGGCGGCCCAGTTTGTGCCGAACTGAAACTCCATGACGATCCCGGTGGCGACTCCGATCGCAAAATTGAGGGCGAAGATCCGGGTCCAGAACCGGGCCGCGGTCTCGAAGAGCGGATTCCCGGTCCACAGATGTTGGGCCTCCAGGTACACCAGGACCACGCTCATGCCGATGGCCAATGGCGGAAAGATGTAGTGGAAGGCAATCGTGAGGGCGAACTGCAGACGAGAGAGAAGGACAACATCCATCGGGCGCACACCCTTCCGGTCAGGAGACCTCGAAATCTCTCCGGTTTCGGAAATGCATAGTACCGCGAAATCTGCCGCACAGCTCACGGAATCTCAAAAAGAAGCAACCATGTGCCGGTACCGCGGCCGATCCCCGTTTGCACCACCCGTGAGTTCGAGCTACTGTTGCCGCCATGAAAAACGCATGCTTGTTCGCCGTATTCGCCCTTCTCGTCGCCACCTGTGGATTCACCCAGGATCCCGCAACTCCGTCCGACGTCGCCGCACCCCCGGGCGACGCCGCCTGCACAGACGACGGTCTTTGTTCGAAAGTGCTGACCGCCGGCACCGGGACCGAACACCCCGACGCCTGGGACAAGGTCACCGTCCACTACTCCGGCTGGACGACCGACGGCAAGCTCTTCGATTCGTCATTGAAACGGGGTAAGCCCTCGTCCTTTCCGCTCAACCGTGTGATACCCGGTTGGACCAAGGGACTCCAGCTCATGGTCGTCGGCGAGAAAAGGCGCTTCTGGATACCGACCGAACTCGCCTACAACAACCGTCCGGGCCGCCCGGCCGGCATGCTCGTCTTCGATGTCGAGCTGTTGGGGATCGAGGACCAGCCCGAGCCGCCGCCCCCGCCCGAAGTACCAAAGGACGTGGCCGCACCACCGGCCGACGCCGAAACGACAGATAGCGGATTGGCGACCAAGGTCCTCAGACCCGGCGCCGGAGCCACCCATCCCGCCAAGGGATCGACGGTGACGGTTCACTACTCCGGCTGGACGACTGACGGGAAGCTGTTCGATTCGTCGATCATGCGCGGGCAACCGGCGACCTTCCCCCTCAACCAGGTCATCCCCGGCTGGACCGAAGGCGTACAGCTGATGGTCGTGGGTGAGAAGCGTCGGTTCTGGATCCCTGAAAAGCTCGCCTACAAGGGCGCGCCGGGCGCTCCCAAGGGCATGCTCGTCTTCGACGTCGAGCTGCTCGAGATCAAGTAGGAGCACACCAACGGCCAAGCCCGCAGGATCCTCGAACGAATCCCGAGGCGGATCCGTGGTGCCCGTCGGCCTCGGAGGATCGATGGCGAAATCGACGAAGATGTCGCTCCTGATTTTCGCGCTTCTGGCGACTTCGGCGTGTACCAGCACCAAACGAACCGCTCCGTCGCCAGCAGCGCCTGTCGAAACGCCGGAAACGCTGGTCGTCATGCTCGGTACCGGGACTCCGAATCCGGACCCCGACCGCTCCGGTCCCGCGGTGGCGGTCATCGCCGGCGGACGGCCCTACCTGGTCGACTGCGGACCCGGAGTGGTCAGGCGAGCGGAGGCGGCCCGCCAGGCAGGAGTGGATGCCCTGGAGATGCCGAACCTGACACGGCTATTCATCACCCACCTCCACTCCGACCACACGACCGGTTTCGCCGATCTCATCCTCACTCCGTGGGTCCTCGAACGCGAGGAACCGCTCGAGGTCTTCGGACCGTCCGGCACCAGATCGATGGCCGAGCACCTGCTGGCGGCGTACGCCGAGGACATAGAGATTCGGATCCACGGGACCCAGCCTCAGAACAGCTCCGGGATCGTGGTCAATGTGCACGAGATCTCGCCCGGCGAGATCTACAGGGACGATCATGTGACGGTTCGCGCTTTTGCAGTGCCTCACGGCGCGTGGAGTCACGCCTACGGTTATCGATTCGACGCCGCCGACCGATCGATTGTCATCTCCGGCGACACCGTGCCCACAAACGCCGTGGTCGAGGCGTGCAACGGGTGCGATGTTCTTGTCCACGAGGTCTACGCCAAGACAGGTCTCGATCGTCGAACTCCCGACTGGCAGGCCTATCACAGGGCATCCCACACCTCGGGAGTCGAACTCGGGCAGCTGGCCGCCCGGGCGCGGCCCCGGCTGCTCGTCCTCTACCACCAGCTCATGTGGGGCGCGTCCGAGGCCGAGCTTCTGGCCGAGATCCGTCAGGCATGGGACGGACCGGTGGCATTCGCCGACGATCTGGATGTGTATTGAGGAGTTGCCCAACGTTCGAACGTTAAATGTTCAAACGTTTGACGTCCTGGCGAAGCGGTGTACACTCCAACCATCCCGTCCACGCCGGAAGGAGTCCGGCATGGAGATTCCCGGGTCATTGCGTCCATTTCCCCGGTCAGGTGCGACTGCGTTTCTCGTTCTGACCGTATCCGCAACCGCGTTTGCTGACCAACCGAAACCGAAGCCGACTCCGAGATCGGGGAGCCTCGGAGCCTACGCCCGAACGATCACCCTCAATCGCGAGCCGCTGGCGGCCGCCGACGGACGCGTGGTGTTGACCAACGAAAGAGTTTCCTCAACCGCCGAAGGCGGCACGATCAACCTCGGCGCGGTGGAGATACCCGGTGCGAAATCCTCACCATCACCGGGAGTGGCCGACCGAGCCGAGCAGGCCAGATGGCGGGCCGCCTACCGAAAACAGCGACAACAGATCGCCGGCCTCGAACGGCGCCTCGCCGGAATCGAGATCGAGATCGATCACATCAACAGGCAGCGTTTGACCGCCAAGACGATGGCACGACTGCAAAGCGCAGAGGCCATGAAACATCAACTCGAAAAAGACATCACTGCGGAACGGGTCGAGCTCTCACGCATCGTGCGCGACGCCCGCCTGCGTGGCGCCGAGCCAGGCTGGTTTCGATGATCCGCTCTATCATTTACTCTTCGAGGAGCTTCTTCGCCCGGTCGCGATTCTCCTTGAATATTCCGATACGCTCGTCACCGATGGTGGCGGCGTTCTCCACGGCCTTCGAGTAGCTGGCAAAGGCCTCCTCGACGCGGCCCGCGTTTTCGAGCGCCTCACCGAGGCTGTCGTAGACATTGGCCGACCCCGGGTAGAGCGTGACGTTGTAACGGAAGATGTCGATCGCACGGTCGTAGTCGTCCATTCCGAGGTACTGGTATCCAATCTGGTTGACCGTATTTTCAGGCGGCACGACCGCAAAGCCGTATCGCTTCGACAGGGCCGCGTAGTGGGCCTCGATCTCCTCCACTCCACCTTCGAATCGGCCCGTCTGTGCGTCTCTCGGCAGGGCCCAGCCGTCGAACGCCTTGCGCAGTCCCCAGTAGTGTGCCCGCAAAACCACCGACCCGTGGTTCTCGTCGGGCATCCGCATCACCTGCCACTCGAATCCGTCGGCATCGGCCGCGGCCAGCTCCTTTTCGAGACGGTCGAGCCGTGTAGGCGCCGGATCACCCTCCTCCTCGTTCGCCATGGCCACGAAGAGCACTTTATTCAACACCTCACGGTCATCGAAGAAGGCATCGGCCTGGCGGATCGGCAGGTCGTCGTCCCAATTGAGGCTCGGGCTGACCGCCAGCACCACGTCGAAGAGTGCGGGCGCCGTGAAAAGGGCGTTGAGCGCGAAGAGCCCGCCGAAGGAGTGGCCGGCAAACAGCCGCATCGGGTTGGTACGGTAGTGGCCGTCGACATACGGAAAGAGCTCCTTCTCGAAGAACATCAGGAACTTCGGCGCGCCACCACTGGTCGGGCTTTCGAACACTCGCCCTTCGATCTTCCTGCTCGCGATGTGGGTCGGCGTCAGGTCCCGCGTGCGGTCGGTGTTCGTCACCCCGACGATGATGACCTGGGGCATCAGCCCGTTCCTTGCCAGAAAATCGACCGTTCCCCGGGTATGGGTGAAATGGGCGTCTCCGTCGGTCATGTAGAGGACGGCATAGTGCTGAGAATTCTGATCATATCCCGGCGGAGTCGAGACCATGATGGTTCGTTCTTCGTCGAGGATTTTCGATTGTATGGTGATGATCTCACCAATCGTGATCGGTTCCCCGGCATGGGCAGATCCGATCGCCAGACACAGCAGACACAGGAACGCTCCGATTCGCTTCATGAGTCCTCCTTCCGTCGTAAATCGAGATACGAGGAGGCCGACTGGATGGTTTCCAGAATCTGAGATTTCGAAACCCACACGTGCCAATTACGGCCGGCCAAGGTCTCAATCACCGTCACCCAGCACGATGTGACTCACCCCCGCCGCCTCGATCAGCCGTTCGAACTCCGGAAGCTGGTCCGCAACCATGACATCGAGTTCCGCGACGTAGGTATCGAGCGCCGACCGCAACTCCTCGAACCGTTGGCGAGCACTCTCAGTCGGCGACCCCTCCGCGCTCTCCACCACGCCCTGCAAATACAGTAGCTGGTTGTCGATCTGCGGCGGGAAGTTGAGAATATCCTGGCTCGATTCGGCTCGGGTCTGGTGAAGCTTCTCCTCGATCGCGGTGAGGGCAGAGGACATGGACGCGGCCGCCTCGATGATCGCCTCGTCGTCGGTCCGCCCCGCGACGGCGTTGACCTGCTCACGAAGATTCCGGATGCGGCTGATCGCATCGTGCGAACGGGTCAGCTCCTTCCAGATCGCTTCGGCGAGCTCGAAATTCGCGATCATGTCCTCGCGGGACACGTCGAGGCGCGGATCCGGAATGACTTCGAAGGTCGCCGTATCCGTCCACTCGCCCACTGTCAGCCGCGCCTGATACGTCCCGGGCGGCACCGTAGGACCCCCCGGCCACCCCCAGAGAACGGCATCGTCGACCAGGCCGGCGTCGGCCAGAGCAAGGTTCCAGACATAGCGGTTTGCACCGGCATGGGCATCCAGCAGCGGCGGCTCGGCAAGCTCGGGGAAGAACTTCCTGAATGGACTCGGCGCGCGCCGTTCCGGAGTCTTGCTCGACAGAGTCCGCAGGACCTCGCCCCCGGCATCGAGGATCTCGAGCTTGACCTCTTCGGCGTCCTCCCCGTCGAGACCTTCCGGCAGCTTGTAATGGATGATCGCGCCGAACGGCGGATTCTGTCCCACCGCGCCCCGACTCCCGCCACCCGACTGGTCGACCCAACGAACGACCGGCCTCGGATCGAAGAGGTGATATTCGGCATCCTCGACGTCGGCGTTGATCTGGTGGAGCACGCTGAGGTCGTCGAGAATCCAGAAGGAACGGCCCTGGGTGGCGACGACGAGATCACCTCGTTTGACCGCCAGATCGGTGATCGGCGTGATCGGCAGATTGAGCTGGAACGGTTTCCAGTTCGCCCCATCGTCGAACGAGATGTACATGCCGAACTCGGTGCCGGCATAGAGCAGGCCCTTGCGGTCGGGGTCCTCGCGGACGACACGCACGAAATGGTCGGCCGGGATTCCGTTGTTCCCATCAGCGAGTCGTTTCCAGCTCTTGCCGTAGTTGTCGGTGCGAAAAATGTACGGCCGGAAATCATCCTCGCGGTAACGGTGGACGGCTATGAAGGCACGGCCCGCATCGTGCGCCGAAAGCTCGATCATGTTGACCGTCCCCCGCTCTGGCATGCCCGACGGAGTGATGTCGCGCCAGGAGGCACCGTCGTCATCCGAGATGTGGACCCGGCCGTCGTCGCTTCCCGCCCACAAGAGGCCGGCCCGGTGCGGAGACTCCTCGAAGGCGAAAATTGTTCCGAAGACTTCGACGCCGGTGTTGTCGCGGGTGATCGGCGCGCCGGCGTAGCCCTGTTTCAAGGGATCGTTGCTGGTCAGATCCCCGCTGATCTCCTCCCAACTCCGGCCCTCATCTTTCGACCTGAGGACCACGTTGGCACAGTGGTAGAGCACCCTAGGATCGTGCGGTGAGATGCGGATCGGCGAATTCCACTGGAACCGGTAGCGCAGGTCCTGCGCCTGCTGGCCGACCGCCATCTGCGGCCACGACATGACCTCCTGCTCGTGCTCGACGGAGCGGTCACGGCGGCCGATCGATCCACCGTAGCAGCCGCCGTAGGTAATGTTCGGGTTTCGCGGATCGACCACCACCGTCGCCGATTCACAGCCCGCTGGCGGGTACCAGTCGCGCCAGGCGATGCCACCCGGAGAGCGGCTCGGGATCGCGACCGCCGTGTTGTCCTGCTGGCCGCCGTAGAGCCAGTACGGATATTGATCATCGACGGTGACGCGGTACATCTCGGACGTGGGCTGGTTCTGCTGCGTCGACCAGGTTCGCCCGCCGTTGAAGCTGATGTTGGCGCCGCCGTCGTTGGCCTGGATCATGATCGAAGGATCGTTGGGATTGATCCACAGGGCGTGGTTGTCACCGTGCGGAACCCTGATCGGTCGGAAGCTCGTGCCGCCATCGACCGACCGCCAGAACATCACATTGAGGATGTAAACGGTGTTCGCGTCCTTTGGGTCCGCTTCGAGGTGGGTGTAGTACCACGCACGCTGGCGCAGCTCGCGGTCCGAGGACACCAGCCGGAACTTCCGGCCCCCGCTATCCGAGCGGAAGAGGCCGCCATCCTCGTGCTCGACCAGCGCCCACACACGGTTCGGTGCGGCAGGAGAAACCGTCACCGCTATCCGGCCCTTGATACCCTCGGGCAAGCCCTCCGTCAGCTCGACCCAGGTGTTCCCGCCGTCCGAGGTCTTGTAGATTCCACTGCCCGGTCCGCCCGATATCATGGTCCAGGGTTTCCGCTCGGCTTCCCAGATGGCGGCATACAGAACGCGTGGGTTCGAGGCGTCCATCGACAGGTCCACCGCGCCCGCCCTGTCCGACACGAACAACACCTTCGACCAGGTCAGGCCACCATTGGTCGATCGGTAGACCCCGCGCTCGGCGTTGGGCCCGAAGATGTGACCGAGGACCGCCGCATAGACGATATCGGGGTCGGTCGGATGCACCACGATGCGTCCGATCTGGCCGGCCTCGGGAAGACCGATGTGGCGCCACGAATCGCCCGCATCGGTCGACTTGTAGATTCCGTCACCCGCTGACACGTTGCCGCGCGGACATGCCGACCCGGTGCCGACGTAGATCACGTTGGGATCAGATGGCGCCACCGCGATGGCGCCGATCGAGGCGGAGCCGAAGGCGTCGCCATCCCTCTTCCGCCACTGGGTCTCGGTAGTCGGAAGGCCGCCGATCGGCTCGCGCAGCAGGCCGAGCTCGGCCAGCACGGGATCGACCTCACCCATGATTACCGGATTCGGCGGAGGTTCGAGCTCGCGCACGGAGTCCGAAACGTTCCGCCACGTAGTGCCGGCATCGGTCGTTTTCCACACGCCGCCGCCGGTCGAGCCCATGTAATAGGTCATCGGATCACCGGCGACACCAGCCACCGCGGTCACCCGACCGCCTCGAAATGGTCCGACCAGACGGTACGAGAGTGAGTTGAAGAGAGTGTCGTCGTCGGCAAACCCCGGAACAACCGCTGCTGCAATCAGAGACAGAAAAATGATCGACCTTGGCTTCATGCAGGCCCCCCAGCGAGTATTGCAGGGGCGAGGATAGCAGGGAGAAGGAATTAGGAATGAGGAATGAGGAATGAGGAATTCAGAATGTCGTCCATTCACCTGAGGAAGAGGTGCGGAGGGGGTGGGCTGATTCGCCTCTTCTTCTTTTCGTCTATTCTGCTCGCTGATCGCCGGCTGCTGGCTGACGGTCACACCATCCGGATCAAGGGACTGCCGCGCGGTGGGCGGTTCGCGGCCGGAGCTGGCGCTCGCCGACCGCCTGGCGATTACGCAACCACATTACGACTCCGGGATTCCCGCGCGTGCTGCAGAAAGTGAGATCGTTGTCTCCCGCGCCATCACCGTCCGAGTCGAAGAGGAAGGTATCGAGGAAAACCTGTTCGAGCCTCGAGGTCACCACGTCGTGTGGCGGCTCCGGATCGACGACGGATACCGAAAGTTCGTCGCCCTCCAGCTGGACCGTGGCGTGCGTCACCACACCTTCGTAATCCGTCACTTCGAAATCTCCGACGTAGCTCCTCCAGGTCGAGGGAGGAGTCGTCAGATCGGGTGGTTCAACCGGCGCCGGATCGAGCACCTCGTCGACGATGCAATAGGCAGCTGTGGTGAGAGACGAGGTCACGTTGGTGAGGAGGGCCACGACAAATCGTCGATCCGGCACCCACAACAGATAGGTTCCGTAACCCGCGACGTTGCCCCCGTGCTGGCGAACGTCGAGGCCGTTGTATGTTTCGATCATGACGCCGAAGCCGTAGTACTGGTCCGGCCTGTAATGCATCCACTGCTGGGGATGCTGCATCGCATGGGTCGATGCCCACGAAAGCACCGCCCCGCCTCCGTCGGTGAGCAACAATGCCCAACGCGCCAGATCTCGAACCGTCGAGAAGGCAAAGCCGGCAGGTCCGGCGGCCCACAGATCGTTGTCGTGGGGTCCAACGACGACTTCGCGATTTCCCTCCGTGTCGTAGTAATGACCGAAGCTGTAATTGCCCGATCGCACCACCTCCGACGGATCGAAGGTTGTCGAGTACATCTCCGCCGGCTCCCACACGCTGTCCTTGAGAAGATCGCGATACGGTGTGCCGCTCGCCCTTTCGGCCACTAGCCCGGCGATCATGAAGTTGGGATTGGAGTAGTTCCAGAACGAGCCCGGCGGCGCATGCAACTCGATCTGGGACTGCCTGCCCGCCCAGGTCGACAACGCATTGTCACCAGCGAGGAAGAGATCGGTGATTCGATCGGGGAATCCGGTGGTGTGCGTGAGGGCATGCCACACCTTGATCCGATCCGCCGACCAACGTCCACCGACCTCGAACTCCGGGATGTATCGGGTCACCGGCGCATCGAGATCAACCCGTCCGAGCTCGACCTGCTGCATCACGGCGGCGGCCGTCATCTGCTTGGTGACCGACCCGATGCGGAACACGGTGTCGGGATCGACCGCATTGTCGGTGCCTCGCCGCTTGACCCCGTAACCGCTTTCGTACAGCGTCTCTCCATCGAGGATCACGGCGACCGCCGCTCCCGGTGCGTTCAGGCGAGCCATGTTGGCCTCGACACACTGGTCGATGCCCTCTTCGACGGAGCTTGCCTTGGGTGTCAGGGGCGTTACACCGGCCACCGGTTGTCCCGGCGGTAGCGGACCCGGGCCGAGGCTGAGTACGACTTTCTGTGGCGAGAGCTTCCTCCCGCTCGGTCGCCCCTCGACCGGGCGCTCGGCGGCGGCGGTTGCGGCCACCAGCACTGCCGGCAATGCCGCCGAGATCACCCGAAGGACGCCACAGCGAAACGGGAATGTCTTCAGCATGCTTCTCACCCCGCACGTACCAGTGTGATATCCCTACGTGAGACTACGGGCTCATTCACTATTTGTTCCGCCGGTGACGATCGTAGTACCTGCGCGCTTTCGCCCGGTTGCCGCAGGTAGCCATATCACACCACCGCCGCCGCCCGCCTCGGCTGGAATCGAGGAACAGCCAGTTGCAGTCCGGTGCAGCGCACTCACGGATCCGCGACACCTCTGACGAGGTCGCGAGCTCGGCCGCCGCCCGGACCACCGGCCAGAGCACTTGCCGGAGATCAGGAGTGTCGGCCGGCCATTCCCACTCGCAGCAATCACCGCTGCAGCAAAGCCTCTGACGCGGAACGGTGTCGAGCGCAGCGTTCAGATCGGCCACGACCCTTTCAGACGGCGTTTGCCCGGCAGCCGCGGCCGAAAACAGTCCGAAAATCGTGTCGCGGAGGTCCAGCGCCATCTGGAAAACCCCGGACGATTTCACCTCATCCCTGCGGGCGAGCCTTTCCAGAGTGCGGAACTCTCCCTCACTCACAATCTCTGCGCGACGGGCCCAATGCAACAGGTCCCTGTAACTCGTGAGCGTGTCGCTGCCGGGATCTGACCTATCGCCCCAGGTGTTGGCGAAATCAAGACAGACACAGTCGTCTGAGTTATCGGTCTCCGACATCCCCACCTCCAGATCGATTATAACCTATTTGTTGCCCTTGACAGGTTAGTAAACACGCACTATATTCTAACCATAAAAATGATTTAAACGGTTAGGAGATTTCAAACCATGACCGAAGCACACGCCTCCCCCGTGGTCGTCCACCGTCACGCGACCCTTCACCGCGAGCTGGTCGAACGACGAAAACGGCTGGTGTTGGCCGCAGATTATTCTGATGAAAGGCAGGTGACCGACCTTCTCGACGCTGTTGACGACGCACTCGGTCGGATCGAAAAAGGAACCTACGGCATCTGCGAAGTCTGTGACGGGCTCGTCGAACCCGATCGCCTGGCCAAGGATCCGCTGACCCGTGTCTGTCTCGAATGTCTCTCACCCAGTCAACGCCGCGCACTGGAGCATGATCTTTCTCTCGCATCGAGTATCCAGAGAACGCTCCTCCCCGAGCAGGATTTCGAAGCGCCCGGTTGGGCAGGCCACTATGTCTACCAGCCTCACGGGGCTGTCAGCGGCGATTTTTGCGATGTAATCACCAGGGGAAAGGAGACCATCGTCTTCCTCGGCGATGTCTCCGGCAAGGGCGTTTCGGCTGCACTCCTGATGTCCCATCTCAGCGCCATCATCCGTGGGCTCGCAGGCTCCGCCAAAGACCTGGTCGATCTCGTGGAACAGGCCAACCGCCTCTTCTGCACCGCCACCCCTACCGGCTCGTACGCCACCCTCGTCGCAGTTCGTCTCGGGGCCGACGGAACGATCGAGCTCGTCAACGCCGGCCACGTGCCTCCGATCGTCCAGAACGGGCGAATCGAAAGACTTCCTCCCGACGGTGTCCCGCTCGGGCTCTTCCACCGATCGAGCTACACCTCCCAGTCCCTGCGTCTCCAACCCGGAGATCGGATCGTCCTGGTGACTGACGGCGTGATCGAGAGCACCGACGGAAGCAGCACCGAATACGGTCTCGGCTCCCTCAGCAGAATCCTCGCCGAGCACCCTGACGACGATCCGGCGAATCTCGCGACGCGCCTGCTCGCAGACCTCGCCCGATTCCGCAGCGGCAACTCGGCAGACGACGACACGACGCTGATGGTCCTTCGCCGGTCGAGCGCTCAGCCCCGCACGGCCTAGCCTGCATATCTCACCGGGTTTCGAAACGAGGCCGTTGAGCCGTTGTGACCAGCTGGGTTTTCGATCAAGAGGTCCGGCCGCATTAGACAGCTGGTGAGATATGCAGGTTAGATCGGATCACTCGGTGCGTCGATAGGACGCCCGCGCCGGGTATGTGACGGTGACCTTCCCTCGCACGCCGCGGGTCCCGTGGGCCGGGCTGATCGCCACCTCGAGCCGCCGGTCGTCTTTGAGGTCGAAGGGATCGATCTCCCCTCGCAAACGCAACCTACCCTTCCCTAGGGTCTTGAACAACACATCGCCCGAGCTCACCTTGCGGACTGCCACCTCCATGTTTTCGTACATTCCGTCCTGCTGGATCTCGACATCGACGGAGCCCGGGTAGAGAGGCGCGAACTCGAGAACCCCGCGGGTGAGGTGAGACGTCAAGTTGAATCCTGCGCCAACATGCTCGGGATACGTCACCACCGTGAAAGGCCTAGGGGATGCATTCCCTTCGATCAGCCCCTCCGGCAGGGGACCGGGCGGACCGAAGTCGCCGGACGGCCGATGCTCCGCCGAGGGAGCCACCTTGACGCGAATCGGTCCGGCGAAATTGTCGAACTCGTTGGCGTCCGAAAAGGTCTGAAATCTGTCGACCCAGGCGGCAAACGAATAGATTCCGCGCCCGACTGAACCGTTGAATTTCGGATCCATCGGCACCCGAAGAGCAACATCACTGCAATCCGCCCCCGGCACCGGGACACACACCACATCGGCGGCCGCCGAGCTCCACTCCTGCCAGTTCACGCGATCTCTGAGGGATTGCCAACAGTCGGGGTTCAGACTCCCCGCCGGTTGGTCTCGGCATACCTCGAGTTCGATGCCCGGAAATGGATGGTGGCGCTGGTCGAACCAGAGGTCCCAGGCAACCCCTTCCGCGCCCACCTCCCCGCCGACGTTTCGAACGATGACACGTACCTGCAATTCGACACCGGCCGGAACTTCCAGACGACGGCAATCGCTGCTGCAGGAGACCGTCTCTCCGGTCCCGGGATCCCGATAGCTCAATATCAATTCGGGTACGAAGTTTGGAGCCGCTCCGGCAGTCTCCGTGCCTTCAGCCGCCGCCAGATACGGCTGCAGGGACAAACACACGCCCAGGATGATCAACAGAACGCCACGCATCGGAACCCCCCCACGCATTATCTACGGTGCCGCTCCGGAGCGGTTGAAGGCCGAGGCCGAGACAACCAAGGGGCAGGTTTGACTCGAGGCTCGTGCCCTCGTTTGATCGTGATCACTCGCGCCGGAAGGCCGGCGTCGGTGCTCCTACCGGACGCCAGGATGCATGGAATCTCGTACTCCTCGGTGAGGAAGTGGCCGGCGAGCGGTTTCGAAAAATCGACGTGCCGGTGCTCGTGGCCGAAGAGCAGGGCGTCGATCCTGCCGGACACGATCTCCATGAGATCATCACCATCCTTGAGCCGGTGAGTGAGCTGCTCCTTGGCCTTCTTGACGGGACTGTCATCAGGAAACAGGAACGGATGGTGGTGGAGTGCGACGACAACCCGGTGCCCTTGTTCTCGTTTGCCGTGCAGCTTCGTAACGAGCCGATCGAGGCCTTGGAGCTGTTCTCTACCGAGCTCGCCGTCGGCGAAGAGCCGGTCCCACCTGCCGGTCTCCGCGAGCATCGAGTTCAGCGTGAGGATTGTGACTTCGGGATCAGCGTACGGGACACTCGGATAGCTCACCGGGGTTTCGATCTGCAGGAGATATTTCCTGAACAGCTCGAATCGGCTTTCCCGGGCGAAGGCTCCATTCCAGCCGTAGTCGTGGTTTCCGGGGAGCGGCACGACCAGAAAACCGGCCTGTCGAAGTGGCTTCAAGACCCTTCTCGCCTCGATGTACTCGATCTCCGTCCCGTCGTCGACCACGTCACCGGTGATCAGCACCAGCGGTTTCTCCTCGCCACTTCCCCATTCGCGGGTAATTTCCTCCACCAGCTGTTCGGCCTTCTTCCATCTGTCGACATCGATCTCCCGTCCGATGTGCAGGTCGCTGATGTGGAGAATCCTCAAACCTCTCTCCCGTTCAATCACCCTACATCAGACTGACCCCACGATTCGAAGACCTGAACCGAAATCCAAAATCCCAAATCCGAAATCCGAAATGCGTCATCCTGCTATTCTCCCGCCTCGGAAAGGCAGCCATGACGAGAGCATTCGAACGTCCCCACCGACCGGATATCGAGGCGCTGGCCCGACTCGCCCTGCCGGTGGTCGTCGTCCAGGTCGGAATGATGTTGATCGGGGTGGTCGACACGATGGTCGTCGGTCGGCTGTCATCGGAAGCGCTGGCAGCTGTCGCCCTCGGCCACGTGGCAGTGGTTGCGGTCTCCTCGTTCGGGATCGGGATGCTTATGGCCCTCGATCCGCTGGTGGCGCAAGCGGTAGGTGCCAACGACGAGGTCGGCGTTCGACGCGCTGTACAACGTGGAATGGTGCTCGCCTTCGCTCTCATGGTGCCGAGCACTCTGCTGCTGATGCCGATCGAGACGGTTCTTACCCTGCTCCACCAGCCTCCGGAAACGGTACCCATCGCCGCAGCCTACGTGAAGATCTGTATCCCGGGATTGCTCCCCTTCTACGCCTTCTTCGTCCTCCGACAGACTCTGCAGGCGATCGGCCGCCTGCGACCGATCGTGATCACCATCGTGGTCGTCAACCTCTTCAATCTCATAGCCGATTGGGCCCTGGTGTTCGGAGCCGGGCCGCTTCCCCAGCTGGGACCGATTGGATCGGCGTGGGCGACCACCGCCGCGAGGACCCTGCTGTTCTTGGTGTTGTTGATAGCGGCGCGAGACGAGCTCGCTCCGCTCTTCAAGCACATCGATCACGAGGTGACGAAACTGCAGCCGCTGTGGCGAACGGTGCGCCTGGGTGCTCCGATCGGATTTCAGGTCCAGCTCGAGATGGTGGCATTTGCGGTCATCGCCCTCCTCATGGGAGGCCTCGGCACATTACAGATGGCCGCACACCAGGTCACCATCAATCTCGCCTCGCTGACCTTCATGGTCCCACTCGGGGTCTCGACCGCATCCGCTATTCAGGTCGGGCGGGCGATCGGCGCGGGCAACGGTCTCGGCGCCCGCCGGGCGGCGTCTGCGGGTCTCCTGATCGGAGCCGGCTTCATGTCGCTGATGGCCGCTCTCTTCGTCGGCGCTCCACGTCTGCTGGCCGAGGCCTACACCTCTGTCGAGCAGGTTCTCACCCTCACCGTAGCGCTGATCCCCATCGCTGGCTGCTTTCAGATAGTCGATGGCCTGCAGGTCGTTTCGGCCGGCATCCTTCGCGGCGCCGGCGACACGCGGGCCCCCCTTGTGGTGAACATCGTGGGATTTTGGCTGGTCGGCCTGCCCACCAGCCTCGCGCTCGCCTTCAAGCTCGGATTCGGTCCCCAGGGCCTGTGGTGGGGCCTTGTCGTGGGACTCAGCGCGGTGGCGGTGTTTCTCCTCGCACGTGTCGCCTGGAAGTTTCGCGGTCCGATCGAGAGAGTCATGGTCGAATAGCGGCCGCCGCAGCAGAGAGTTGGAGTGATACGCAGGCTACTCGCGCATCAGGATCAACGCGCGCCGGATCAGGCTGAAGTGGTCCCGCACCCACTCCTCGATCTGCGCGAGGTCGTCCGGCCCTATCGCCATGCGATTGGCAGCCGTATTCACCAGCGACTCCTCGCCCAGGCTGAAGCTGGTATCCGAGTAGCCGAGACCGATCAGCTCGAGCAACGCGGCGACCTTCGATCGCCGACCCTTGAAGACGCTCGCGAGCTCATCCACCGTGCGCCCGCTGGCTTCGGCATCACTCATGCCCATTTCCGCCTTGAGCGCCGCCAGCGCCGCCGCCTCGCGGCCGATCACCAGTCCGTCAGCCTCGATCATCATCTCCGCCAGTTCGGCGAAGGCGACTCTTTCATCATCATCGAGCAGGTTCAGGTACACCGCTCTTCTCCTTTCACGATCCGATGTTCAAAGGATAGCAGGACAGTAAAACCCGCATTTCGAATTTCGAATTTGGGATTTCGAATTTCCCACCCACCCCCCCCGGCAGGTGAAGCACCAACCGACGTTCATCGACTCACCTGTACGGTATTTCGCCTCAG
>JAJDNM010000130.1 GCA_022340665.1 Acidobacteriota bacterium
CGTCAGGGACGTAGATCCGCAGACCGAGGCTCAAGTCTTCGTCTTTGTCAATGATCGGCAGCCGGTTCTCCTCGGGCGTGAACATCCGCGCAACCCGGCTCAGCTCGTCGACGGCCCGAAGGGCGCATTCTCAGATCCGACTTCAATTAAGTCTCCAGCTGTGTCTGTCATCTTATGGAACTGTGTTCGACCAGACCGTCGTTTGGCCTGATTCGAAGCCATCGCTGAAGATCTCCGGGTCGACGAGGATGGCTGCGGTTTCCTGGCAGCCGCCGCTGGTGACGGTGACCCAGAACCACTCGTCGGGCGGCGGGTTGACATCGATGGTGGCGGTGGTCTCGAACGTGCTCCACTCGTAGGTGTCCCAGCTTCCGCTGACGGAAAGCGTGTACGGGCCCGCCCCGGTCATGTGGATGACCGGCTGGGCACAACCGTTGGTCGCGGTGGTCACCATCTCCGGAGAGCCGATGTCGCTGGTGACGAGATTGTAGGGGTTGTAGAGATGTGGGTTGGTGTAGGTCGTCACAGCGATGTCATACGTCAACCCCGGATCGAGCCCGGTCACAGGGAATGAGGTGGTCCAGATCGACTTCGTCCAGCCAACCGATTCCCAGCTGCCTGATCCCGGCTTCAGGATGAAAAGGTGATAGCCGGTCGCCTCGCCCGGAGTGGTGACGTAGTCCCAGCTCAGCCACACCGTGTGGTCGCCGACCGTTCCGACGATCACATTCTCCGGCGAAACCGTCTGCGAGCTCTCCCAATCGCCCCACCCGGAGTGCTTGGAAATGAGGAATGCGTCCAAAGTGGGGTCGTCAGTGTGGAGGGCATTCCAGCTGATGTCCAATCCAGCCGGCGCGATTGTCGTGAGGTTGGCGAGCTGCACGGGAATCTCCCCTCCGAGCTGGTTGCAGCACAGGGACAAGTAGTTGATGAGCGGCAGATTCCCCAGCTGCGGCGGAATGGTCCCGCTCAAGTGATTGGTGTGGAGGGAGAGTGTCCCGAGTTCTGGCAGGCTTCCCAGCTCCGGTGGAATCGATCCGATGAGCTCGTTGCCGCCGAGGTAGAGACTCCGTAAACCGGCAAGGTTCCCCAACTCGGGCGGGATGGTCCCAGTCAGCTGGTTGCCGCTCAGGTCCAGAGCGTAGACGTACATGTCCAGCGGGTTCGAGTCGAACATCCTGCATTCGACCCCGAACCAGTTGCATTCCTCTCCGAGAGGCCCCAGCCAGCCGGTTTTGTTCGTCCAGTTGTCCCCGTCGGTGCTGTTATACAGAGCAACCAACGCGGCGCGTTCGGACGCGGGAATCTGCGCGTGGGCGAAGCCTACCGGGATAAGGATCAGAACGGCGATGACGACGGGTTTTCGCATGGACGACCTCCCGTTCTCGTGTCTTTCTAATTGGCAGTTAGAGCATTCTCCGTTTCGTGGGGGCAAAAGTCAAACGGGATGCGGGAAGGAGATGGTGCGGGGAGATCTGCTCGCCGCGCTACTGCGGCACGGGTGGAGGCCGAGATTCAGTCATCATGCGGCCGCTCCGACACGGAACGCGACATCCGTTCCTTCCACTGGTCGATGACCTCTTGATATCGACGTGCCGGGAGCTCTGCGGTGCACGACCTGCACACGATGACGGCGCTGGCTCAACGCCCCCGGAGGTCGGCGGGTCCTCCGCAGAGCGGGCACTCGAGCTGCGGCAGGTCTTCGGCTCGACGCTCGGAATTCACGGCATCCTCCTCTCGCAATGTCATGTTACCGAAAAGGTCGCCGTTGTGAGCAGCTATTCACATCCCCGACGGGGCGTGTCACCATGACCGCAAGATGCTCTGCCCACAATGCGGATCCGAAGCGCCCGAGGGCAGCAGATACTGTCCGACGTGCGCCGAGCCTCTGGATGCGACCGAGGGCGTGCAGACCGAAAGCGTTGTGGGGAACCGGGCCGCGAAGGACACGTCGGCCTCGGAGGCCGAAACGGTGCGTTTCATCCCCGGCACGATCATCGGTGGCAGGTACCGCATCGTCGGCCTGCTCGGCCGCGGCGGGATGGGCGAGGTCTACCGCGCGGACGACCTCAAGCTGGGCCAGCCGGTGGCGCTCAAGTTCCTGCCGCTTGACGTGGCTCGAGATCGCGAGCGGCTCGAAAGATTCCTCAACGAGGTGCGCAGCGCGCTCAGGGTGACCCACGCCAACGTCTGCCGTGTGCACGACGTAGGCGACGTCGACGGCCAGCATTACCTCTCGATGGAGTACGTGGACGGCGAGGATCTGGCGTCGCTGCTCCGCCGCATCGGCCGGTTGCCGCGGGACAAGGCGGTGCAGATCGCGCGACAGCTGTGCGCCGGCCTCGAGGCGGCGCACGAGCAGGGCATCCTCCACCGGGACCTCAAGCCGGCCAACGTGATGATCGACGGGCGCGGTCGGGCGAAGATCACCGACTTCGGATTGGCGGGGCTGGCGGAGACGATCGTCGGCGACGAAATCCGGGTCGGCACGCCTCTTTATATGGCACCGGAGCAGAGCGCCGGGGAGAGGGTCTCGGTGCGCAGCGATCTCTACTCGCTGGGCCTGGTCCTGTACGAGCTCTTCACCGGGCGACGGGCCTTCGAGGCCGCCGATGCGGGCGACCTCGAGCGGCTACGCGAGCAATCGACGCCCACCAGCCCGTCGAGCCACGTCCAGGATCTCGATCCCGCCGTCGAGCGGACCATCCTGCGCTGCCTCGAGACCGATCCCGAAGCCAGGCCGAAGTCCGCACTTGCCGTGGCTGCATCGCTGCCCGGCGGCGATCCTCTGGCGGCGGCGTTGGCGGCGGGTGAGACCCCCTCGCCGGAGATGGTGGCCGACGCGGGAGAGGTCGGTGGATTGCGGCCGGCAATTGGCATCCCTCTGCTCGTCTTCGTGGTCATCGGTCTGTTGTTCATTGCCGCAAAGAGGGATCGCTACGCTGTCGAGGGTTTAGTCCCGCTCCCGAAGCCGCCCGAGGCGCTGGCCGTCGAGGCGGGGGAAATCCTGGGGATGGCCGGTGTCGACGGCGATGAGGTGGACAGGGCGAACGGCTTTGCGTACGACGACGACTATCTCGATTACATGGAGGCGCAGGGGCTGACCGTTCCCGAGTGGGAAATCCTGTCGACGGTCCGTCCCGCGCCGATCTATTTCTGGTATCGGCAGAGCCCGGAGCATCTCGTCGCGTCGGATTTCTTTTCCAGTGACGAGTACCAGTTCGTCTCACCGTCCGACCCACCGTGGACGGTGGAGGGGATGTCCGGCGTCTGGCTCGATCCGGACGGGAGGTTGCGGCGTCTCAAGGTGGTGCCGCCGCCGATTGCCGCGGAGGATTCTCCGGCCGGTCCGGTTGACTGGTCGCCCCTCTTCGAGGCGTCCGGCTTCGACATGGCGCTCTTCGGCCCGGTGGCCCCGAGACGAAATCCCCTGGTGACATGTGATCAGCGATTGGCGTGGGAGGGCGATGATCCAGAGGCAGGGCAGATTCGCATTGAAGCGTGCTCGAACGCCGGCCGTGCTGTCCACTTCGAGGTCGTTCCCGAGTGGAGGTGGGGCGCATCCGCTACGACCGGGGCGCAGACTTCGTTCGGGGATGCGATTTTCTTCACCGGGTTGCTGTTCGGCGTGGTCGTGGGCGGCGCGTTGGTCGCGCGCCGCAACCTGCGGCTCGGACGTGGCGATCGGCTTGGTGCCCTGCGGGTAGCCTCCTTCGAGTTTGTTGTCCTCGCGGTGGCCTGGGTGCTGCAGGCGCATCACGTGCCGACGTTTGCCGAAGTCGGACTCTTCTTCAGATTTCTCGCCTACGGCATGATGGTTGCCGGACTGGTGTGGATGGTCTACATCGCCCTCGAGCCCTATGCACGGCGATTGTGGCCGGAAGGCCTCATCTCGTGGAACCGGCTGCTCGCGGGACGGTTCCGCGACCCGCTGGTCGGGAGGGACATTCTCATCGGAGCCGCTGCCGGAGTCTTCACCCAGTGCTGGTGGGGCGTGTACAGATTGCTGCTCGAATACCTCAAGCGGCCGGCGGAACGGCCCCCGGCTGCCTCCTTGATCTCCCTTTCCGGAACGCCAGAGGCAATCGGCAATGTGTTTCAGAATATTGCCTTCGCACTCTACATGCCGGTCGGTTGGCTCTTCATGCTGCTGCTCCTGCGGGTCCTCCTGCGACGTCAGTGGATCGCTGTCCTCGCAGTCCTGCTGTTCGCTGCCGGAACCGCGGTTCCGGGAATGCCCAACCCGATGATCTTCTTTGTCTACATGTCGGTCGCGTTCGGCGCCTTCCTCTTCGTGCTCATCCGATTCGGATTGCTGGCCCCCGTCTTCTGGGGCATCTACATGTGGTTTGCCGGCTTCGTGCCACTGACCCTGGACTCATCCGCCTGGTACGCCGGCCGGTCGTGGATCACGTTGCTGCTCCTCGCCACCCTGGCTGCCTACGGATTCTGGATCTCCCTCGCCGGCCGGCCGCTGATCAATGCTGACATGATCGAAAAGAGGTGACGGAGGGTGGATCCGAGTGCTGATCGGCAGGCCCGTCAGGATGTCGATTCGGATCGCCCGTCATGAGCGCAGGGCCAGTCGCAATCACGCGTTGAAGAGGAACTCCACCACGTCGCCGTCGTGGATCTCGTGGTCCCGGCCGACGGTGCGGACGTGGCCGCGGCTCTGCACCTCGTGCAGGTCACCGGTTTCTATGAGCTCGTCGGCCGAGGCCACCTTGGCGCGGATGAAGCCCTTCTCCATATCGGAGTGGACCTTGCCGGCGGCGGTCGCGGCCGCAGTGCCGTTTGGGATCTCCCACGCCTGCAGCTTGCGCTTGGCGATGGTGTAGAAGGCGACCAGCCCGAGCAGGTCGAAGGACGCCTTCACCACGCGGTCGAGGCCGGTCTCGGTGAGGCCGAGCTCCTGCATGAACTCCGCCCGCTCGTCGGGCTCGAGTTCGGCGAGCTCGAGCTCCAGCTCTGCATCGACCGTCACCAGGTGGGCGTCGGGCTCCCTCTCTGCGACCTCCGATGCACGATCGGCGTCGCTCTCCCCGGAGATGTTGGCGACATAGAGGACGGGCTTGCCCGAGATCAGGCCAGCGGTCTTGAGCTCGCGCAGGTCGTTGGGGTGGAGGCCAATCCGGCGCAAGGGCTGGCCGCGTTCGAGGGCCTGTCGCCAGTCGGTCATCCGTCGTTTTTCGCTGGCGTGGTCCTGGGGGCGGGTCTGCCAGTCCCGCTTTCTCTTTTCGATCGCGCGGCCGAGTACCTCGAGGTCGGCGAGCATGAGCTCGGTGTCGATCACCTCTGCGTCGCGCACCGGATCGACATCTGCGAAGACGTGGGCAACATCCGATTTGCGGAAGCAGCGGACGACGTGGACGATGGCGTCGACCTGGCGGATCTCACCGAGGAACTGGTTGCCAAGCCCCTCGCCCGTGCTGGCGCCCTCGACCAGGCCCGCGATGTCGATGAAGCGCACCGTTGCCGGCGTAACCTTCTCCGGATCGAGCACCCGCGTGAGGCCGTCGAGCCGGGGGTCCGGCACCGGCACCACGCCGACGTTGGGCTCGATGGTCGTGAAGGGGTAGTTCGAGACCTCGGCGCCGGCCGCGGTGAGTGCGTTGAAGAGCGTCGACTTACCCACGTTGGGCAGCCCGACAATGCCGACAGAGAGCATGACGGGAATTGTACCCGGTTGTGGGCCGAAAAAATCCCGCGTGTGGCGTACCCGGGCGCCACAGGCAAAGATGGGACCTGTCTCGGGGAGTGTCGAGTCAATATTTGAGACTCAATTGCGAAATTAGTTATATGTACATCATTACTACTGATCAATTGCCAAAACATGGTACCCTCATGGCCAGACAGGAACGGGAACCACTGTGTGTTGTCTTTGGACGATCGTCGGTCATGGTGATGGGCAGCTGGCCACAGGTGTCGGGAACTCGGCTCGCGAACCGGGACCTGGTCGATGAGAGCCTCGGTTGCGACGGCCCGGCAGCAGGATGACCTTCAACTGGTGGATGGTTCGAAAGTCGCCGTGATCGGCGGCGGACCGGCTGGCTCGTTCGTCAGTTACTTCCTGCTCGAAATGGCCTCACGAAGTGGCCTCGAACTCGATGTCGAGATCTTCGAGCCGCGAGACTTCTCGTGCGTCGCGCCCAAAGGCTGCAACATGTGCGGAGGGATCATCTCCGAAACGCTGGTACAAAACCTGGCTGCGGAAGGGATTAACCTCCCGTCGACGATCGTGCAGAGGGGAATCGAATCGTACATGCTGCACACGGATGTGGGCAGCGTGCGCATCGAAACGCCGGTTCGGGAGAAGAGGATCGGTGCCGTCTACCGCGGTGCGGGCCCTCGCGATCTGAAGAACAGTAAATGGGGGAGCTTCGACCACCACCTCGAACAACTCGCCATCGCAAAAGGCGCACGTGTAACGCGAGGCAGGGTCGCCGATGTGTCCTTCGATGAAGGCCGACCGCGTGTTACGGTCAAGGGAGACGAAGCACAGATTTACGACCTGTTGGTGGTAGCGGTCGGCGTCAACTCGGCGGCGCTGAAGCTCTTTTCCGAGAATGGGCTGGGCTACAAACCTCCTCAATCCACCAAGACCTTCATTACCGAGTACTACCTCGGGGAAAAGGTGATCGAAGAGACACTGGGTGACTCGATGCACGTCTTTCTCCTCAACATCCCAAGGCTCGAGTTCGCGGCGATCATTCCCAAAGGTGATTACGCGAGCGTCTGTCTACTCGGAGAATCCATCGACAAGGATTTGGTGAAATCCTTCCTCGATGCGCCGCAGGTCAAAGCCTGTATGCCGGATAACTGGATTTCCGACCCTCGGTCGTGCCAGTGCTCTCCGAAAATCAGCGTGGGGGCCGCAGTCCAGCCGTTCTCGGACCGACTGGTCTTCGTGGGTGACTGCGGAGTGACCCGGCTGTACAAGGACGGCATCGGGGCCGCCTATCGAACCGCCAAGGCCTGCGCGACCACGGCGGTTTTCGAAGGGATTTCGGAATCCGACTTTCGACGCCACTACTGGCCCGTGTGCCGGTCGATCAGCATCGACAACTCTATCGGCAAGCTGAGCTTCGCGGTAACCCGACAGATTCAGAGGCGGCGATTCGCTCGACGTGCACTCCTGCGAATGACGGAGAAAGAGCAACAAGGAACTGGACGACGGCGTGACATGAGCCAGGTCCTGTGGGACATGTTCACCGGAAGCGCTCCTTATCGGGAAATCGTGACCCTCGCGATGCACCCCCGGTTTCTGGCGCGTTTGGCATGGGAGTTGGCGGTCGCAGCATCACCGTTTCCACGAACCGAAAACTGAAGGAGAGGTCGATGGCGAAGGGAGATCTGGGCAAGACCTATAGCGACGGTGAGATCGTTGCTCGCCAAGGAGATGTGGGCGACTGCATGTACGTGATCCAGAAGGGCAAGGTTCAGGTGCTGGTGGAAAAGGGCGGAGTTGAAATGCAGTTGCGAGTCGCTGGAGAAGGAGAATTCATGGGCGAGATGGCGATCTTCGATCGTGAAGAACGGTCGGCCACGCTCCGCGCTCTCGGTGAGGCAAGAATTCTCACCATCGACAAGAAGAATTTCCTCAAGAGGATCCACAAAGACCCGTCGCTCGCCTTTCGCGTTGTTCAGACGATGTCGAAGCGGGTGCGAGAGCTCAGCGATGAGGTTGCACGTCTGAAAAGCCCGGCACCTCGGGAATGAGTCACTTTAAATGAAGGGGGATCTCGGCTCAGCCAGGTATTGTGCGCCGCCACCGACGCAACAACCCGCGAAAAAGCTCGTGGTCGAAACCGGACCGAACGTCGGTGCCTCCTTCGCCTTTTTCAACCAAATCGAGATCGGTCGATACAAAGAGGGCCGCGAGGCCCCAGGACTTTTGTTGGTCTGTGATCCGACCGTGTCGACTCGGCACTGTGTCGTCACACAGGAGCCGGACGGGCGTTGTTTTGTCCGTGACATGAGTCGTAACGGTACGCGAATCGATGGTCGGCGGCTGTCGCCGAATCTGAAGACGGAGCTGAAGATTAACCAGGTCCTGGAGATTGGCAAAGGCCTCGTATTAAGGCTCGACGGCGAGAAGCCACTGGAAATGATCGCAGATGCGGAGTCGACAGATGGAACGGTCGGGGTTTCCAGTGCGGTTCCGGTGACGGTGCTCGTCGGAGACATTCGAGACTATACCGGGCTCGTGCAGAGGTTTGCTCCATCCGAGGTTCAGGAGTCGGTCGGCCGGGTGTTCGAGCGACTCGAGCGCGAGGTGGTGAGGCTCGGCGGAACGCTCAAAGAGTTCCAGGGTGACGCGATCTTCGCCTTCTGGGAGGCGGGCTCGAGCCGGAATCACGCAGTCGACGCGTGCAAGGCGGCGTTGGCCCTCAAATGCCGGGTCGAAGAGCTGGCAGAGGATCAAGCCGCATGGCGCGTGGCGGGATTCCCGCTGCACATGGATTGGGCGCTCGCCACAGGACTGGTCACGATCTCCGGTTACGGTAACGAAGGAGCGTTGGGATTGTCGATGGTCGGAGAAACCGTGGTCCTGGCTTTCCGAATAGAGAAATTTGCCGACGAGTCCACGGGCCCGATTCTCGCCTGCCCGTTGACCTACGCGATGGCTTCAGAAACTTTCGAATTCAGGGAAATCGGATCGAAGAAAGCAAAGGGTTTCAACGACTCTCACAAGCTGTACTCCTTGGTACAAGAGCGCAATTGAAAAGTACCACCCCGCGGGATGCCACCAGTATTGTTTTCGTGGCAGGTGCCTCCGGGTACATTGGAGGCCGGCTGGTCCCCTTTCTGCTCGAATCGGGCTATCGAGTCAGATGTCTGGCGCGGAGCCCGAA
>JAJDNM010000131.1 GCA_022340665.1 Acidobacteriota bacterium
GTCCGTCATTGCCGCAGGATTGGATCACCAGCATCATCGCTATGACGAGAAGGACGCCCCAACGTGCCTTCATGTGTCCCCCCTCATGGTGGGTGCGATTATACGCCGTCCCGGGACAGATGTTTGAGTCGGTCGGCGTGCTCTTCCCAGTTTTGGCCATCGAAATCCGAGATACTGACTCCGGCAACGGTTTCCCGGTCGAGGCAGCGAACGTTGACGCTGATGCCATCGGGGTTGGAACGGGGAATGTAGAACGACTTGATGCCGCAGGTTCTGCAGAAGTGGTGCTTGGCGATTCCCGTGTTGAAGGTGTAGGTGGCGAGTTCTCCCTCGCCTTGGATGAGGCGGAAGCGTGCCGACGGAACGATGAGATGGAGGTAGGCGGTCATCGAACAGATAGAACAGTTGCAGAGCTGCGCCTCGAGTCTGGCTGGAGCGTCGACTTCGAAGCGGACCTTGCCGCAGTGGCAGCCGCCGTGGTGAGTTACGAGCCGATCCTCATCTTTCATGGCCTTCAGAGTAGCTGGTCGTCCGCGATTCCCTGGATGTTGGATTTTCGATCTGTGATCCGCCCACCCAGCTGCATTCGCGCCTCGGGCCTCGCCGCCGCAAGCCTTTTGATCCATCAGCAGCGTGATCCATGGCCTGTCGGCCATCCAGCGTCCAACATCCAACATCTAACATCCAATTTCCGACGTTCATCTACCACGGAGCTAGCTTACCGATAGTCGTCACGGGCAGGCGAGAAGACGTCGATGATCTTGCAGGTCGTGATGGAGTGGCCGGAGTGGACGGCGTCGGGAGGGATCACCTGGTAGTGGCCGGAAGTCAGAATTCCCGGCTGTCCGTCGACGGTGAGCTCGAACTCGCCCTCGATGACGTTGCAAATCTGCTCGTGGGGGTGTGAGTGCTCGGGGAGGTCGACATCCGGTTCGAAGTGCCAGTGGGCGATTGTCATCCGATTCGAGTGAACGAAGCGCACCCGGGTGCCGGGTATGAGTTCTTGCTCTTCGAGGTCAACCAACTTCATTTTCCAGCTCCTTCGCGTCCGCGTGATCGATCAGACGATCGATGCCTTGACCCGGTTGGCTGTGAGCTCTCGGCTGGGCGATAACGATCTCAGACGGCACGCCCCAGGAAACCAGGGTCGACGAATGGAGCACCTTCCAGGATGCAGGGCCGAGGAAATCAGTCAGTGAGATTGGCCGGCACCCTCCGACCAACGACGGTTTGAGTGAATGAATCGCAAGCCAGCAGGCGACAACCCACCTCGAAATCAGGTTCGTCCCGTAGGTGAGCCCGGTCAGGCACAGTAGACCATTCGGGCGCAAGACCATCCAGGCCTGGGCGAGTGTTCTCGATATGTCCTGAGTAGACAGCAGGTCGAGTACATAGGTGCTGATGAACCGATCGCTCGACATCGGTGGCAGAGGAACGCGTGGTCGGCCGTCGGTGCGGACAACAGAAGCACGTGCGCCATGGTGAACGAGCCGGCTCCTGGTCAGCTGGACCATGGTCTCAGAGACGTCGAATCCGACGTACGTACCGGACTCGGGAAGGTGATCGTCGAGCAGGGCCTGCGCAAGCCGCCCGGTCCCGCAGCCGAACTCGACTACCGCCTCGGCTGAACCGAAATCACCGAGCTTGACAAGTTGCTCGATCGGGGCCTTTTCGAACCAGGATTGTTGGTCCTGTCGGCGACCGAAGCGGTCGTAGAAATCCTTGGCCTGTTGCCGCGTCAGGATCGGGCGGGTTACTCGGGTCGATGGCATACCGCTTCAATGTTGTGGCCGTCGGGGTCGAGGAAAAATGCCCCGTAATAGTTCGGATGGTAATTCTCACGGAGCCCGGGGGGCCCGTTGTCTATTCCCCCCGCTTCCATTGCCGCGGCGTAAACAGCGTCCACAGCGGATCGATCCCGGCTGGTGAACGCGATATGGATCTGTGGTGTGGCCTTTCCACCCTGTCGTATAAAAAAATCCGGCTTCTCGAGAATGCCAAACCCGCATCCGTCCGGAAAATCCATGATCGCGTGGTATCCGAGGGGTTCCAGCGCTTTCGCATAGAACTCTTTGCTCGCAGCCAGGTCGCTCACCGAAATTATGATGTGATCGAGCATCGCTCCTCCGGTCGGTTTGTTTCAGCCAATGTACCCTCCGTCTCCGCCGGCGGCAACTTTTCTCCGGTCGATGGCCTCGTGATCCGGGCTCTCTGCAACCATCACCTGGTGATTCGGCGTGTCCAAGGTCTTTCGTAGCCGATCAGCCGTCTCGTCAGAGGTACTCGGGTAGCCGAGATCGGTGGTGAGACGGCTCAACGTTGCTGCATCTCCAGAGGTGGCCTGCCGGATGGGGAAATCCGTGTTCTGAATCATGGACCCGTGCATCATCTCATGGATGGAACATGGCGGTGGGGGATACGATGGACGGTGGAGGTCTGCTGTTGGGACCGGAACGGCCTGTGATCTCACTCGTGATACCGGCATACAACGAGGAGCGATACCTGCCGCGAACGCTCGAGTCGGTGGATGTCGCTCGGGAGTGTTGGCGGCGTGATTCGTCCCTCCTCGAGGTTATTGTGGCTGACAACGTCTCGATGGACCGCACCGCGACGATCGCCAGGGCGAGGGGCTGCCGGGTGGTGACGATCGAGGAGCGTCGGATCGCAGCGGTTCGCAACGGCGGTGCTGCGATCGCCGCGGGAGAGATTCTGTGTTTCGTCGATGCAGACTCGGTGATCCACCCGGAGACCTTCAACGAGATCGAGGATGCTCTGGCGACCGGGCGTGTTGTCGCCGGTGCCACCGGGGTACGGATGGAGAGGTGGTCGCTTGGCATCGCAGTGACCTATGCCGTTTTGATGCCGATGGTATGGCTCTCGCGGATGGACACAGGTGTCGTCTTCTGCGCGAGGGAGGACTTCGAGGCGGTTGGAGGATACGACGAGCGACGCTTCTTTGGCGAAGATGTGCAGCTGCTGTGGGACCTGCGCCGCATCGGCTGCCAACGGAAGCAACGACTGGCTCGTCTCAGATCCGTCAAGGCTCTTGCATCGACGCGAAAGTTCGATACCCATGGTGAATGGCACTACTTCACCGGTCTCTTCCTCCTGCTGCCAAAGTTGTTGTGGTCGCCGCACGCCACCACCGACTATGCGAACAAATTCTGGTATGGCGAACAACGTACCCCCAAGAGTTGAGAGTTCAGAGTCTAGAGTTGAGAGTGCCCACCTACCCCCATGGACAACGGGTGGACGGGTAGGAATTTTCAACTCTCAACTCTCAATTCTCCATTCTCAACTCACGAATTCAGATCCACCCGAGGGCGCCGAAGACTACCAATCCGAAGATCGCCACACTGAAGATGACGCCCACCGTGATCGCCTTGGCGCGCACCGTCTTCATGTCGTGCACCCAGTAGGACACGAGGAAGAAGTGCAGGTAGCCGAAGAGAAAGATCGGAATCGGCGAGCTGGCGCTCCAGTAACGCCAATCCCAGGTGAGCGCACCGATGTCGTTGAGCCAGATCTCGACCAACACGCAGAAGGCGGAATTGGTGATCGCAAAGAACAACCGGTTGGGCAGGCCGAGGATTTTTTGCGCTTTGTGTGGCGGCAGCATCTTGCCGAAGGCGATGCCGGCGATCGAAAACATGAACATGATTTCGATGTTGAGTCCGACCAGAATCAGGAGTGCGGTCTTGCCCGGTGCACCCCACATCGGAGCGTAGCCGGAGAAGTGGAGAACCAGCGAATTCCAGATCTCGTTGATCCAGTCCATGCCCCAGAACGCGAGTCCGGCGAACACCAGATTCCAGTTTCGGCGCTCGATCTCGACGGAGTAGACGTAGACCACCAGAGCGAATAATGGAATGACGTACCACTGGAATAATGAGGTATCGCGGAGTATCGAGAGCGCCTGGGTCGCAGATTCCGTGAGCATGAATCACCTCCTGGCGTGTATTCTAGCCGCAGGAGAGGCTTTATGAATAACGCGGACTGGCTGTCCTCTCCGGACATGCCATCGTTCTGAGATCGTCCTTCTTCCGATGTCGAGTATGAGTTTGATTTCCGAAATCCCAAATCCGAACTCCGGCTCTTACAATCCTTCCTTCGGCTCCCAGAGCTCGACCTTGTTGCCCTCGGGGTCCACGAACCAACCGAATCGTCCGTAGCTCTCCTCCATGATCTCCCCGACGATGGTCGCTCCGCCCTCGGTGACCTGCTTGAGGGCGCCGTCAAGATCGTCGACCATGAGGTTGACCATGAACTCGCTGGTCGAAGGTTCGAAGTACTCGGTTTCCTTGTCGAAAGGCGCCCACACGGTGAGTCCTCCGACCGGCACCGAGCCGGGCAGGAAGCTCGCGCCATACGGCGGGTCGACCGGCATTTCGAGCCACTTTCGGTACCAGGCACCGAGCTTCTCCGGGTCCTCGGTTTTGAAGAACACACCACCGACACCCAACACTTTTGCCATTCGATTCTCCTTGTCACTGATATTTGGACAATAACAAAACGGCTCGGGCATTCGCATCTGCTGGCGCAGCTCGGTATAGAATGCCGAGATGCGGCATGAATGGCGGCGCCGGCTTTGGGGACGCCTGCAGAATGTGCGGGCTCGGTTGGAGGGCGTCGGTAACGACGTCACACGAGTTCGTCTTACGAGCATTGGGGCGCAGTTCCTCGGGATGGAGGTCGACGCCTTCCTGGTTGGCGACATCCTCGTCGACACGGGATTCGCCTACGCACGCGACCCGATGCTGGCCGCGCTCGAGCAGCATCGAATCCAGCTGATCTGCTGCACCCACAGTCACGAAGACCACACCGGAAACTGCGCCGCGATTTCTTCGGTGCATGGCTGTCCGGTCTTTCTTCGGCACGCAGACACTTTCTGGGATGAGGGAATCGAGTCACTGGCGCCCTACCGCCGGATCTGGTGGGGCGAAGTGGAACCGTTCGACGCGTGTGAGATGCCGGAAGTCGTGGAGTCGGGCGGGCGGAGGCTCGAGGTGATTCCGACGCCGGGACATGCCCGTACCCAGGTCGCGTTTTTCGAATCGGCAACCGGCGACGTTTTCACCGGCGACCTCGTGACCTCGCCACGCGCATCCGCAATCCTGACCTGGGGCAATCCGTGGCAGGAGGTCGAATCGCTTCGTCGCGTTGCCGCCCTCGAACCGCGACGGATGCTGACCGGCCACGGCCTGATCGAAGAACACCCGGCGCCTCTTCTGCAGCGCAAGGCGGATCTGATCGAGAGCGCAGCCAGTCAATCGGTCGAACTCATGTCCAGTGAGCTGGATCCTCGAGTTGTCGTGAGAACGGTATTTCCTAAAGGCGGGGCGAAGGACAGATTCCTCGAAAGGCTGACGAGCCGAGAGTTTTCTCGCCTGAATTTTGTCCTCGCTGCTGTCCGTCATGCGCCAGGAAGGCCCGGGGCCTGAGACCTGGGGCTTGGGGCCGCCTTCCTCGACACCCGGATCTCAGGTCACAAGCCTCGATCCCCGAGCCGACGTAATTCTGCGACAATAAACCTCGTGCTGAGTGTCGAGTCCTTCCGCACCGCCCTTGGTGAGTATCGCCCGCGCTCCTTGCCCGAGGCGGAAGGTCAGACTCGGGCCGCGGTTGCGGCATTGCTTCGCCCTGCGGAGGAGGGAGCCGAAATCCTCTTCATTCACCGGGCCGAAGACCCTCGCGACCCGTGGTCGGGTCACATGGCATTTCCTGGCGGCAGGGTTGCAGAACACGATGCCGATCCACTTGCCACGGCACTGCGGGAGACGCGGGAGGAGGTCGGTCTCGACCTTTCGGCGTTCGCCGAAAAGCTCGGGAGACTCTCGGACGTGGCCGCCATCGGTCGAGGCCGACCACTCAACATGGTCATCATTCCCTTCGTTTTCGCTGCGGATACCGTGCCGCCGTTGACGACCAACCGGGAGGTGGCCAAAGCGGTGTGGGTGCCGGCGAGTTTTCTCGCCGACCACCGCAATCGAGAGTTGATGGATTATCAACGGGCAGGATTGTCTCTGGAATTACCCTGTTATCGTTTTCAGAGCCACCTCATCTGGGGCCTGACCCTGAGCATGGTGGATGAGCTGTTGTCACTTGTAGTCTTCTGAATGTTGAATTTCGCCAGAGCACTCACCGTCACCGTGTTGACGTGCGCCGCGACCACCGTGGCCGCACGTGAATGTCGGGTGGTTTTGTCGGACGGTGCCGCACTTTCGGGCGCCCGGATTTCGGTGATCGGTCGCGGGGAATCGTTGGTGGCCGACGGCGACGGTCGATTCGAGCTCGATCCGGTGCCGGAGCTGCC
>JAJDNM010000132.1 GCA_022340665.1 Acidobacteriota bacterium
GATGGCCCAGTTCCGGACGATGATGACCGTCGCCGCCTGTCACATTCCCGAGCCCGAGAACACCGAGCTCGACGCCCAATGGCGGCGGCCGGCAAGAATATTGAGCTGGACTGCTGGGCTCGCCGCCTGTGCGATCCGCCACCTCGAAGGCCTGGGCCCGGTGGCACCACGCGACGATCTCGGCTATGCGGCGAACTTCCTCTATCAGGCGACAGGTCGCGAACCGACGAAAGCCGAGGCCGACGCGTTCGAGGCGAGCCTGGTCGTGCAGGCCGAGCACGGATTGCACGCCGCTGCCTTGGCCGCTCTGGTCGTCATCTCGACCGGCGCCGATCTCGGCTCGGCGGTTCTGGCCGGGATGGGCGCACTGTCGGGTGCCCGCCACGGCGGCGCCAACCAGCTCGCCTTCGAAATGCTGGATGCACTGGACGGACCCGAGCACGCCCGATCCTGGACACGAGAGGCGATCGCTCGCGGCCATCGATTCCCCGGTTACGGCCACCGCGTCTACAAGTGCCCCGATCCGAGGGTTCGCGCCCTCGAACCGTATGTCAAGGCTCTGCTCGAGGCGGGCAACATCCAGCAGCTCTGGCACACCTACCTGGCGGTGCGGGAGGAGATCGAGGGCGCCCTGGGCGCGAAGGGGGTTTACGCCAATGTCGACAGCATCACCGGCCTCCTCTACCAACCGATGGGCCTGCCGGTGAGCGCCTTCCCGATCCCGTTCTGTCTGGCAATCCAGACCGGCTGGATGGCGCACTGCCTCGAGTACCTGCCCAATGGCAAGGTCATCGCACCGGGGGCGATTTACGTCGGCTGAGGTTTGAGTTCTCAGTTTTGAGTTTTGAGTTCCCACCCACCCTCCAGTTTTCTTGGAGTGTGGGTGGAAAATGCGAAATCGGAAAGAGCGCCCAACCACACCTGTCATCCTGAGCGAGGCGGCAGAGCCGCCGAGTCGAAGGATCTGTGGGCAATGCAGCATGACCCTCCTGCCTTGTCCACAGATTCCTCCGCTCGGTCGCTCCCGGCTTCGCCTCCGGCTACGCCGTGACAAGTCGCTCCCTCGGTCGGAATGACAAAGGAGGAGTCTTTCGTCCGCCTGGTCAGGATGAACGGGTACCGGGAGGGCGGGTGGAAAATTCGAAATTCGAATTTCGAAATCCGAAATGCGGGAAGGGTGGGCGGGAATTCCGAATTCCTCATTCCTAATTCCGAAATGCGGGGCGGGCGGGTCGGAATTCCTAATTCCTAATTCCTAATTCCTAATTCCTATTTCGTCTTCTGTCTTTTGAACATCTCGCCGAGCTCGAGGAGCAGCTTCGACACACCGGCCTGGTTCGCGAATGCCTTGATTTCTTCCGCAGATTCGCCTGCTTCCCGAAGCGTCCGCACGTCATCCGTGAAGACGAAGAACTGCTCGACCGGCTGGAGGCCCAGCGGCTCGCTCTTTTCCGCATACCAGCCGGTCGCCTCGAGCTCGTTCCACACCGGGGAATCGCGGTCGACGTCACCCTTGAGGATGCCCTGGGCAAGGTCCATGATCTCGCGATGCAAGACCCGAAGCACTGCGCCGTCGTCCTGACTCTCGATGGCCCGCCGCACTTCCAGCGAGGACTCGTCCCCGGCGGCCGAGTCACCCGCCTCCTCGCCGGGCTTCGCGTCCATCGCCGATCGATGGAACACGTCCGATGGCCCTTCGGTGACAACGTCGTCCGCTCCGAGCTCATCGGGCTCGTCGCCCGGGGCTCCACTGTCTTCGGCCGGCTCGGCTTCTTCTCCCGCCGGCGCCCCTTCCACCTCGGCCTCGGCCGTCTTCTTCGGTTTGGAGATGGCCCGCCGGAACTCCAGGTGATATTCGAGCAGGTTATCCAGGTCCTCTTCGTTCAGGGGGACGGCCGCTGCGAGCTTCAGGCGCAGAATCTCGAGCTGCCGAAACCTGTCGGCGAGAGAAATCCCCTCCGGAGCGATCCCTTCGAGGAGTTTTGCGAGATTTTGGTTGAAGTCGATGATGTCGGCGAGATCGTCGAGGGTGGCGAAGGAGATGAGCTCCTGGTACTCCCGATCGAAGCGATCGATCTCGGCCTCGCGCTCCTTTCGCGCGACCATGCGCTCGAACACCGCCGACGAACAGCCCTCCAGGTACCAGGACTCGCCGGTCGCCTTTTCGAGGCCGCGGCAGATGATCTTTCTCGCTGTGACCAGGATCTCGACCATCAACTGGTAGGCTTCGAGGTTGAATTCGCCGCCGTAGATCGCCATCGTAAGAGACGATTGTACCCCGGGTACCCTCAGCCTTCGCGGTGCCAATCGACGTCGATGACGTCAGGCACGGCGGTTTCGCTCCTCCGGGAGAGCCGGGTCGTGATGGCCTTCCTCACCAGGGCCCGTCCGGGCGGCAGCAGAAGAAAGAACCCCAGAGCATCCGTGATCAGGCCGGGTGTCAGCAGAACGGCGCCCGCGATGAGAATCAGCAGTCCATCAACCAGCGAGCCGGTCGGCATGCGTCCCTGGTTCAAATCCTCCGTGATGCGGCGCAGGACGCCGAGTCCCTGCGAACGGGCGAGCCACGCCCCCAGGACGCCTGTACAGATCACGATGAGCACGGTTGGTCCGATGCCGATGATGGTGCCGAGCTTGACGAGCAGGAAGAGCTCGATCAACGGCACGACGGTGAAGAGCAGGAGAAGGCGCAGGAACATCGGATGAGGATAGCGCACAACAGATCAGAATTAGGAATCAGGAATTAGGAATTAGGAATGCCGCCCACCCACCCCGCATTTCGGATTTGGGATTTCGAAACTCATCGACAGCAGCGATTCGTGGCCGTAGCCGTGGGGATCGTAGGCCCAGCGTAGGCTGGGCCGTAGAGGTCGGGTGGGAGGCTTTACGGCCACTCGCTGATGGCGGGGAGTCACGACGCCCGTAGGGCGTCAGTAATTTCCCGACCGCCCCCCCCGGAGATCGGGAGGGTGGGTGGGAAATTCGCAATTCGCAATTCGAAATTTCCTCGCTGGTCAGTCGCCGTCCGGGGGGGCTTCCTTGCGAGTGAGCGGAATCCGGATCGGAACCGCAAACTTGATTTGAATCTCGGCGACGATCAGCCAGTGGTTGCGTTGCGACCGGGCCGCCCCGATCTCGAAAGCCAACGCGCCGACACCGATCCCGGTTTCGGTTCCGAAGGAGAGTCCCCGGTGTATCCCGTGGTCCTCGTCGTCCCAACGTCGATACCGGAGGTATTTTCCGTGAAATCCCGTCTGCTTCGACGCCACATCGATCGGACGCACGCCACCCCAACCGACGGTAACGATTCTCGAATCCAGTCCGAATCCCCACTCCTCGCCGTAGCCGCCGTACAACGAGAAATGCTTGCCGTCGGTGAACGAGAGGTAGGCGTGTCCCTGCGCCGAAATCCACCCCGGAAGGCCGAATGACGCGCCGAAGCTGGGATAGATTCCGAAAGCGGGTCTCCGGTCACCGTGCTCCTCCGGCTCCTGACCGAGAGTCTCGAGCAGGTCGGCGTGCCACAGGTCGACGTCGATCGTGTCGCTCGTCTGGGCGTCGAGCGGCAACGCCACCGCCGCAAGCGCCAATGCCGCGAACAGCCGCAGAAGCGAGCTCACCAGGTCACGCTCCAGGCATCGAGGAACTTCTGCCTGTCGCCGAGCTCGTCTTTCATCCTCGAAATGTCCGCCGGTCCGAGGCGAACCACCAGCTCAGGTACGATCGCGTTTCCATTCCCGTCTCCACAATCCACCTCGACGTCGTGAGACTCGGTCAGATCGGAGAGGACCTCGGTCAGCTCTCGATTGAAGTCCCGATCGAGCACTGCCACGCCGGCTTCGGTGTTGTAGTAGGTCGAACGAATGTTGAAATTTGACGAGTGGACGATCGACAGCTCATCGTCGACCAGGGCCAGTTTCCCGTGCAGGGCGATCGGCGGCATCAACTCCGACTGGCAGCCGGCGTCCTTGATCTGCCGAAGTAACTCCTCGTTACCTCTCCACGACCAGATCTCGGCACCGGCTTCGGCGAGCCGGATCAGGGTCGGGTACCCGGCGAGCAGGAACGGTCCCGGCCTCAGCGCCGCTTCTCGCCCATTGGTGAAGAGCCTCACCTCGACGCCTCGATCCACCGCTCCAACCAGCGCGTCGGTCAGCGAAGAGTCGAAGTTTGGGAACGGGGTCATCAGGTCGATACGCTTCTCGGCCACTCCGGCAAGCTCGATCAGCAGGTCGGTGGTCGCTGCGCGCCGCCTCAACAGAGGGTTGTCGTTGAGGACCGCCACCGGCACTGATCCCTGAGGCTCGTGCCGGACGGGAAAATACTCGTCGGTCATGTATTTTTCGAGTGGGCTGTGGCCATTCGGAAAGCGCCCGGTCCGCCAGAAGGCTTTGAGCTCCTCGAGCAGCATCTCCTGCGGCAACAAGAACCTCCCCGCCTTGCGGTTGAACTCGGTCAACTCCCACGATTTGAGGAAGATCATCTGCAGGTCATCGACGGCGTGGCCCTTCACCTCGACTCCGAGGTCGAGCCACCAGTGATCGAAGTCGTAGTAATCGTCGGAAAGGTTTCGCCCGCTCACGATCGCGGTGCGCCCGTCGGCGACAAAGATCTTGTCGTGCATTCGGCCGTCGTAAAGCGGAGTCAAACCCCAGGTGGAGCGGTTGTAACCGCGAACCCGGGCTCCGTGCTTCTCGAGCGACGCGAACATCCTGCTGAACAGAAATAACGACGAGGCGTCGGCCAACACCCTGATCTTGAGGTCGACTCCCTCGGCCCTTCGCCGATCAATGGCATTGATCAGGATGTCACGATATTCGTTGCCGGAGACGTCGTTGTGCCAGGAAAACGTGCTGATCAGAAGATGATGTCGGGCGTTCCTCGCGAGATCGATCCGCATCTGCCAGGCGTCCCGCGGATCCACGATCAACTCGACCGAGTTGTCGTATGTCCACCGGGCACGACCGACACGGGTAACCAGGTCCTGAATCGACTCCCCGTCACCTGCAACCACGATCTGGCTGCTCAATATCGGCAGCAGGGCAATCGCAGTAAGGCGTGGCAGATGCCGTTTCCCGTTCATGCGGGACGCAATGTAGCAAATCTGAATTTTGAATTTTGAGTTGTGAGTTGTGAATTCCCACCCACCCTCCCGTTCTCTAGGGGGCGTGGGTGGAAAATGAGGAATTCGGATTTCGGAATTCGGAATTCGGAATTTCCAGCCGCTCGCCCGACGTCAGATATTCGATGTCTGATATTGGATTTTGGATATTGGATTTTGGATGTTGGATGATGGACCCGATTACCAGCATCCAATATCAAAGATCCAACATCTCACATCAAATTCATCTGGGATTTCGTCGCCTGCCGAACGCCTGATCTGCCTGCGATTGCGACAGAGGCATTGACATCCGGGCATCCTCACCCTACATTGTGTTCTAATGTACTTTGAAAAAAAAAGTACTTGATAATTCGAAGCCGCCAAATGGAGGCCTGACAATGCCAGACAACGATCCCATACGCGATATCGAGCGGCGCGCCTGGACGCTCTATTTCGAGGACGGATTGTGGGACATTTTCCTCGGCCTCACCTTCCTCGGCGGTGGATTGCGCTCGCTGACCGACAACCTCTGGTGCTACCTCCTGGTTGCAGCAGGTGTGCTGGTGTTCATCCTGGGCAAGCTGCTGGTCACCGCACCCCGCGTCGGACAGATCAAATACGGCCCTCGAAGGAAGGCACGTCTGAACGCGGTGCGGGTTGCCGGATTGGCCGCGATGATATTCACCGCTGTGATTCTCGTCATGATCGTGGCCGGGGCGGATGTCGACCGGAACGTGGTCGGCTGGATCTTCGTATTCGTCGTCAGCGGGGTCTTCCTCCTGATGGCCTATTTCATGGATTTTAATCGCCTCTACGGCTATACCGTTCTGATCGCCGCCTTCATGGTCATCACCGAGATTCGCGGCGATCCAATGGCTGCCCGGGCGCAGATCGTGGCCGGGCTGGTTCCGCTGACCGTCGGAACGATCCTCTTCGCTCGCTTCCTGCGCGACCACCCCGTAGTGCACCAGAACGCTATCACCGAGGACGGGAACCATGGTCGCACCTGACTCCGGCGAACCACCTCCCCATCCGTTGGCCGAGATCGACCGGACGATCCACTCGCCGGCACGGCTGATGGTGATGACCAATCTCTACGTGGTCGAGAGCGCAGAGTTCATCGCCCTGATGCACCTGACCGGTCTCAGTTGGGGCAATCTGTCCACCCACCTGGCAAAGCTCGACGAGGCGGGCTACGTCGAGACGGAGAAAGGATTTCGCGGTAAGAAACCGTACACCATGATCCGCCTCACCGCAGTCGGGCGGGCGGCTTTTCAGGCTTACAAGAACCAGATCCAGCAGGCGCTCGCTGACCTGCCCGATTGAGCCGCTGTCTCGAAAAGACCGACAGTGTCGAAACGCTGGAATATAATCCGCGATGAACAGTACGGGAAAGAGGAACCGAAGGAGGGGAAACGATGGAAGACGCCACGGATCGTCCGAGCTACGAACCCGAATTGGCCTCGCCGCCGACGCCGTCACCGGCACAGAAGTACAGTGCGGTGCAACGGCTGTGGATGATGTTCACCTCGCCCGGAGATGTTTTCTCCGACATCAGCATCAAACCGACATGGAGACTCGCGATGGTGATCCTGGTCCTACTCGGCGTGGGCGCGCAGGCAATCATCATGCCGCATGTCGACACGGAGGCGACAATCCGCGCCCGCATCGAGCAACAAGGCAGAGAGCTCAGCGAAGCCCAGATGGATACCGCCATCGAGCAGGCCGAGAAGTTCAGCAAGTTCGGCCCGATCATCGGTCTCGTCGTCGCACCCATCGCGTGGGTCATCATGGCGGCCGTGTTCTTCATCATGCTCAAGCTGGTGAGTTCGGACACCGACTACACCAGGACACTGTCGACAACCCTCCACGGTTACTGGCCGGCGACGGTGGTGCAGCTGATTCTGACTGCGATACTCATCCAGCGGGTCGGGAAGGTGCCACAGAACGAGCTCACGAATGTGGTCAAGGCCAACCTCGGGGCGTTCCTGTCGCCCGATTCCCCGGCCTGGTTGACAGCCGCAGCCGGTACCATCAGCGTATTCAACATCTGGGCGGTGATCCTGCTGATCATGGGCTTCGCGGCGGTCGGCAAGATTTCACGTGGAAAAGCCGCAACGGTGGTCCTGGTTCCCTGGGGTGTCTGGATCATAGCCAAGGCCGCGCTCGCAGCAGTGTTCGCATAGGCGGGCAGAGCAATAACCGACCCTTCAAAGGACGGTGCACAAGGTGAATATGAAGAAAATCCTGATCGTGATCGGTGTGCTCGCGGTGCTCGGGGTGGTCGTCTGGGCGAGCCTGCGCGATGCGGGTCCTCGCGGCACCGAGGTCGAGGTGCAGGCGACAGAAAAGCGAACAATCTCGTCGCGCGTCAAGGCGACCGGAGAGATCACGCCGGAGAAGCGGGTCGAGATTTCGGCCAAGGTAGTGGGCGAGATCATCAACCTGCCGGTGGTCGAAGGACAGGAGGTCCACACAGGGCAGCTCCTGCTCGAGATCGAGCGCGATATCTACGAAGCCGCCCGTGACCAGGCGCGAGCGGCCCTCCGCCAGGCCGAGGTATCGGTCCGACGCCAGGAGGTGCAGCTCGCCGACGCGCGCCGCAATTTTCACCGCACCCAGGAGCTGATCGCGGACGGGTTGGTGAGTCAGGAAGCACTCGACGCTGCTCAACTCGCCGTCGATACGGCGACGGTCGAGCTCGAGGCCCAGCAGCACGCCGTTGAACAATATCGATCGGCCCTGCAACGCACCCAGGACGACCTCGCGAGAACCACCATCCGCTCGCCAATGGACGGCACCCTCATCCAGCTCAACGCCGAACAGGGCGAGACGGTAGTGCCCGGCTCGACCAACCTCCCGGGCTCGGTCATCATGACGATCGCCGACATGTCGGTGCTGCTGGCCGAGGTCGACGTCAGCGAGGTGGACGTGGTCAACGTGGCCCTCGAACAGAAGGCCGAGGTCAAGGTCGACGCTCTCGGCACCGAGCATCAGGAGGGACGGGTGGTCGAGATCGCGACCTCCGGCCGGCGAGATCCGGCCCAGGGCACCATTCGCTTCAGGGTCAAGGTTGCCCTCGACGACCCCGATCCGGCGCTGCGCCCGGCGATGACCGCCAAGGTGGACATCCTCACTGCGACCAGCGAGAACGCGATCACCGCGCCGATTCAGGCGGTCGTCAAGAGGACCCTCGACGACGAAGGCGAAGAGCTCGAGGGATCGGCGGCCAAGGGAGTCGAGGAATCCGACGTGGTTTACGTCATCAAGGACAACGAGGCCACCGTTCGCACGGTCGAGACGGGCGTGTCCGACGAGCTTCACGTCGAAATCATCGACGGCCTGACGGAAGGCGAAGAGGTCATTGTCGGCCCCTACCGCACACTCAAGAACCTCCACGCTGGAGACGCCGTCAAGAGAGAAGAAAAGAAGGACGGCAAGGACGAAGGAGATGACGAGGAGTCCGGTGGTGTCGAGGTGCGCGTCGACTGATGCTGATCACGATCTCGGCCCTGCGCAAGATCTACCACATGGGTGAGGTCGAGGTGCGGGCGCTCGACGGGGTTGATCTCGAGGTCGATGCCGGTGAATACCTGGCCATCATGGGGCCGTCCGGCTCCGGCAAATCGACCCTGATGAACCTGATCGGCTGCCTCGACACACCCACCTCGGGCGATTACATCCTCAACCGCCAGCGAGTCTCGGACCTCGACGATGCCGAACTCGCCGAGATCCGAAACCACGAAATCGGCTTCGTGTTCCAGACCTTCAATCTGCTGTCCCGGGCAACGGCCCTCGCCAATGTCGAGCTGCCGCTGATCTACGCCCGGACCTCGGTCAAGGAGCGCCGCCAACGGGCCCAGGAAGCCCTCGAGAAAGTCGGGCTGGGGGATCGCGGCAAACACCAGCCGAACGAGCTGTCCGGAGGCCAACGGCAGCGCGTCGCGGTGGCGCGCGCATTGGTCAACAACCCGTCGATTCTGCTCGCCGACGAACCGACTGGAAACCTCGATTCAAGGACCTCGGCCGAGATCATGGATCTTTTCGACGAGCTCAACAAGGGAGGGAATACTCTGGTGGTGGTAACCCACGAAGAGGACATTGCCGCCCGCGCGCAGCGGATCGTGCGCCTGCTCGACGGCAAGATCGTGGTCGACGAGAAGGTCGGGAACTCGGGAGAGCCGTCGTGATCTGGGACAACCTCCTCATCGCCCTGCAGGCAATCCGCGCCAACAAGATGCGCTCGCTGCTGACAATGCTCGGCATCATCATCGGCGTGGCGGCCGTGATCGCGGTGGTTTCGATCGTGCAGGGGCTCAACTTCGTCATCGCGACCCAGTTCGAAGGGGTCGGCGTCACCTACATCATGGTCTTCCCACGGCAGGATCTGCAAGACCCGGATCTGGCCGGCCGCGAAGTCACCCTGACCTACGAAGATGGCCTCGCGATCATGGAACGCGCGACCGGCCTCGCGTACTTCAATCCAATATTTTTTCGCGGCGAGGTAACGAAGGCCGGAAGCCGACGCTACGCGACGATGTTGCTCGGGGTCGGTCCGTACCACCAGGAGGTGGCGAACCACTGGGTCGATCGGGGGCGGTTCTTCTCCGACCTCGACCTGCAACGTGCGGCGAGGGTCTGTCTGGTCGGCCAGGAAGTGATCGATGAGCTCGAGCTCGAAGAACCGGTTCTCGGCACCGACCTGATCGTCGGTTCCTCGGCCTTCACCATCATCGGCGTCATGGAGTACCAGGGAGAAATGCTGGGCCAGAATCAGGATGATTTTGTCCTCATTCCCATCACCACGGCACGCGATATATATGGAGTCGAGGCCTTCAAGCAGCTCCGATTGGATTTCCAGGCCGAGAGTCCGGAAACCGTCGATCAGGCGCGAGATCAGATGACGGAGATTCTCCGCGAGCGCCACCGGCTTCCGGAAGGCATGAAGAATGACTTCCAAATTCTGCTGCAGGAGGAGCTCCTCGAAACCACCGGGGCAATTCTCGGCACGATCACGTCGGTTGTCGCCGGCATCGTGTCGATCGCACTTCTGGTCGGCGGCATCGGCATCATGAACATCATGCTGGTATCGGTCACCGAGCGCACGCGGGAGATCGGAGTGCGCAAGGCAGTCGGTGCCCGCAAATCAGACATTCTGGTGCAGTTCCTGATCGAGGCTGTGACCATTTCGCTCTTCGGCGGGTTCATCGGCGTGCTCGCCGGCTGGGGGCTCGGGATCCTCGGGGCCAAGGCGATACCGGGCTTTCCGCCGGCCCACGTGCCCCTGTGGGCAGTCGCCCTCGGCTTCGGATTCGCGGCGCTGGTCGGCATCTTCTTCGGCACCTACCCGGCCGCGAAGGCCTCGGCCCTCGACCCGATCGAGGCGCTCCGCTATGAATGAGGAAAGCTGTCAGCAGTCAGCTCCCCAGCCCACCCGAGAGCGCTCAGTGGCATCGACGACACAGGTACCACTTTCACAATTGTTGCGCCGCGAGGGAGGCCTGATCCGGCAGGCACTGGCTGAGCAACAATTGTGAAGGTGGTACCCTGCACATCACTGCGAGAGGCGCCTCTCACCGAGCTTCAATTCAATACGTAAATCGTCCCACGATCTTTTTCAGCTCCTCGGCCATTCTCGCCAACTCGTCGCCGCGCTCGTGCGATGACGTGGAGGCAACCGCCGTCTGCTGCACGGCGGCCGCAATGCCTGCGATGCGCTCCGCAATCTCGCTCGATCCGGTGGCTGCCTCGGTCACGCTGTGAGCGATCTCTGCGGTGGTGGCCGTCTGCTCCTCGACACCGCTCGCGATCGTCGTCTGAATATCGTGGATCTTGCGAATGATCCCCGAGATCTCCTCGGTTGCGTCCACCGCAACCTTGGTGTGGTTGCTGATGACCTCGGCGGTCGAGCTGATCTCTTCGGTCGCCTGCGCCGTCTGATTGGCCAGTTTTTTGACCTCATCCGCGACCACTGCAAAGCCCTTACCGGCCTCACCCGCGCGGGCCGCCTCGATGGTGGCGTTGAGCGCGAGAAGGTTGGTCTGCTCGGCGATGGCGTAGATTACCTTGACCATGTCACCGATGGTCGTGCCGCTTTCATCGAGGCGGTCGAAGGTCGCCTTCGTCTCATCGGCGATCTCTACTGCCCGGGTTGCGACCTGAGCCGCCTCGGACGCGTTGGCCGCGATCTCCCGGGTGTTTGCGTTGAGCTCCTCGGTCGCCGTCGCCACGCTCTGGACGTTGGCAGACACCTGCTCGGCCGCGGCCGATACCATGCTCGCCTGGGTCGATGTTTCCTCGTTGGCCGACGCGATTTGCTGGGACAGGTTCCTCATCTCGTCGGATGAGCTCGACAGCAAACCCGCCTGAACGGCGAGCTGCTGGATGTCCTTCTGGATACCGCCGGCGAAGACATTGAAACTCTCGCCCAATTGGCTGAGCTCATCCGCGCCGGTGATCTCGACCCTGCGCGTGAGATCCGCATCTCCCTCTGCGATGTCCTGGAACCGGTCGAGCAGCTTGCGGATCGGTCGCGTGATGATCCGCCGCGCGATCCAGACAATGAACCCGCTGATGCCGAGGATCGTCAGCAGGACAGCCAGGCCCGCCTTGAGTGCGCTCTGGCGAACCGGCCCGGAAATGACTTCGTCCGGCACGACAAGACCGAGGGTCCAGTCGATATACGGCGATTCAGACTTGACCGGCGCCATCAGGATGAAGACGTCCTCGCCCTTCCAGGTGGCCCTGCTGCGGCTCCGGTCTCCCGAGAGGAGCCGGCTGCTGAGGTCCGAGAAGCCGACGGTGTCCGGCACCAGCCCGTCAAGGTCTTTCAAGGTGGCTTCGATTTCAATATCTGCATCGGTGAAGTAGATGATTTCGCCCCGTTGATCGACCAGAAAAGCTGAGCCGGTGCCCGCGTATCGAACCTGTTCGACGAGTCCCGCGACAGTCGTCAGCAGGACATCCGCGCCGCCAACACCAAGAAGGGTGCCGTTCTGCAGGTACACCGTCGTCTGGATGACGACAGCCACCTCCCGTGTCAGAAGGTCGACCGTCGGCGAGGCAAGGTACAGCTTGTCCTCGCCGACTGCCTCGTGCCACCAGGGACGATTCTTGACGAGGTACCCCTCCTCCTCCACCCGACCCTCCGGCATTTCGGGAATCCGGTTGGAGAAGTAGTCCTGGGTGTCCTCGTCGGCGAAAAAGACGGCTTTGACGGACGGGTCCTTCCCCACCAAGGCGTCGAAGTAGTCGATGATCGCTTCATAGTCCGGATCGCCGAACACCGGTGCGCGGTGTTCGGTGTAGCGTTCGAAATAATCGAGAATCGAGGGGTTGGAGAAGACGGCGTCGACCATCCTACCCCTGGTGGTGAAGAACGTCTCGATCTCCTGCGCCGTGCCCCCGACCACCTGTTCGACTTCAGTGTAGGTCTTCTGGCGCGTGATGTCGGCGTATTCGATCACGGTCACGACTCCGAGTATCGCCAGCGCGAGCGCAATCGAACCTCCGACGAACACAATTAATTTCTGCTGGATGTTGAGATGCATGCTCTGAAACCCCCCTCAAAGCGCCCTGCGAGTCCTCAATAAAAGTGTACCGCACAGGTCATCAGGGCGTGTGCAGCCGATCATCGGGCGGGCGGCAATTCCGAAATCCGAAATCCGAAATCCCTAATGGGTGAATGGATGGGGTGCATACAGCTGCTATTCTGGATGTCAGGGCAAATCGGGGCCGCATCGAGCGACCCACGGCGCCTTATCGTGGAGTGCATGCATGGGTGGTATGGACGCGATCATCGCCGAGTTCCTTGCCGAGAGCGTCGAAAACCTCGACCAGATCGACAAGGATTTGGTGAACCTCGAGAAAAACCCATCGGATCGGGAGACGTACGGGCGGATCTTTCGCACCATTCACACGATCAAGGGCACCTGCGGATTCCTCGCCTTCGGAACCCTTGAATCGGTCACCCACGTGGGCGAATCCCTGCTTGGTAGCCTTCGCGACGCAGAGATCGAGCTGACGCCCGAAATCACCACCGATCTGCTGGCGATGATCGACGCCGTGCGAGCGATCCTCGCCAACATCGATGCGACGGGCAGCGAAGGCGACGAGGATTACAGCCTCCTGATCGGCCGCCTCGAGAGCCACGACCGGACAGCCGAGGAACAAGAATCACGGCCGGAAACCGGCGCGAAAAAGTCCGCAAAACCCAGGACTGGCGGCAAGAAGCCGGCCGCGGCCGCGAAGGCGAAAAAGAAGACTACGACTCAGAAATCCGGATCGACCAAGAAGAAACCCGCGGCATCAACCGAAGCTGAATCGGTCTCGAAAACCGGCACGGACGATCCGGAAGCAGATCGGGAGGAGCTCGAGCTGACTTCGACGCCGACCATGGCCGAGAGCAATATCCGCGTCGACGTGCGGGTCCTCGACCACCTCATGAATCTGGTCGGCGAGCTCGTGCTCGCCCGAAATCAGCTCGTCCAGCACCCCACCGCATCGGCGGATCCCAACCTCGCCTCTTCCTCGCAGCGGCTCGATCGCGTCACCAGCGAACTCCAGGAAGCGGTGATGCGCACCCGCATGCAGCCGATCAGCTCCATCTGGCGCAAGCTGCCTCGTTTCACCCGCGACCTCGCCATGAGCTTCGGAAAACAGGTGGAAATCACGATGGAGGGCGAGGAGACCGACCTCGACAAGAGCGTCATCGAGGCGATCAAGGGATCCCTCCTCCACCTCGTCCGCAATTCGATCGACCACGGAATCGAAAGTCCGGAGACGCGCGAGTACCTCGGCAAACCACCCGCGGGGAATCTGCGGCTGCGCGCTCACCACGAGGGCGGAAATGTCGTCATCGAGGTGCGTGATGACGGTGGCGGCCTCGATCACGAAGGAATCCTCGCCCGCGCGGTGACGGCCGGCCTGGTGACTGAAGAGGAGGGTGGCAGGCTCAGCCAGCCGGAGATTGAATCCCTCATCTTTCGACCTGGCTTTTCAACCGCCTCCGAGGTCACCAACGTCTCGGGGCGCGGAGTCGGGCTCGACGTCGTTCGCGCAAATGTCGAGAGCATGGGCGGAACCATCGAGATTCAGAGTGAAACCGGCAAGTCGACGACCTTCAGGCTCAAGATTCCGCTGACGCTCGCCATCGTCTCGGTGCTCCTGGTCCGCTCGGGTCGACATCAGATCGCAATTCCACAGGCAAGCGTGATCGAGCTCATCCGTCTCGATGAGCGCGGAGAAGATCCGGGTATCGAGGATCTCGGCGGCGTCCCGGTCTATCGCCTGCGAGGCAATCTCCTCCCGTTGGTATTCCTCGACCGGGAGCTCGGCGTCGGAACACGTGACGAGGACGAACGAAACGCAAATATCATCGTCCTCCAGGGCGACGACCGTCAGTTCGGGCTGGTGGTGAACGGCGTCAAGGATTCCCAGGAAATCGTGGTCAAGCCTCTCGGAAACCTGCTATCCGGGCTCCCCTTTGCCGGCGCCACGATCCTCGGAAACGGAAGAATCGCACTCATCCTGGACATCTTCCGCCTCGGACTGGCCGCAGGCGTGGTTTCTGAAACCCGCGCCCACACAACGTCTACCCTGTTATCCGAGGCTGTCAGAGAAAGGAAGAAGACCGAACGTCTCGTCTTTCTCCACGGCGAAGGCGGTGAACGACTGGCTCTCGATTTCAATCTCGTGAACCGGCTGGAGAACTTCCCACGCGCATCGCTCGAGCAGGTTGGCGATCGGCTGGTCGTCCAGTACGGCGGCGAGATCCTCCAACTCGTCGATATCCAGGGCACTCTGCCTGAGAGGCGTAGCCAGGCGCGGGACAGGTCCATCCGGTTGCTGGACGAGACCGTGCCGGTCGTCGTCTGCACCGTGAAGGGTCGCCATGTCGGGCTGTTGGCTCACCGCATCGTTGACATCGTCGATGAAGACCTCAAGGCACGACAGCCGGGCAGTCGCACCGGAGTCCAGAGCTGCGCGGTCGTCAGAGACCGCATCACTGAAATTCTCGACCTCGAAGCCCTCATACAGCTCTCCGATCCCGAGTTCTTCGAACGACCGAGCGGCCGGGAGTGAAAATGCATCGACAGTTCTGCACCTTTCACGTCGGTGATCTTTTTCTCGGCATCGAGGTCAACAATGTGCAGGAAGTGCTTCGCGGATGTGAGATCACCCCGGTTCCTGCCGCACCGCCGGAAATCCGCGGTCTGATCAACTTGCGCGGCCAGATCGTGCCTGCAATCAATCTGAGAACGCGGTTCGGAATCGAAAAGAGCGCTGATGGACCGTTTACGGTGCTCGTGCTCGACACCGGCACGGAACCCCTCAGCTTCGTGGTCGATCGCGCTGGCGAAGTTGTTGAGGTCGACGAAGAGAGCTTCGAACAGCCGCCGGACACTCTCACTGGGGAGCCGAGGCGTCTCATTCAGGGTGCTCACAAGCTGGAAGACTCGTTGTTGTTGGTGCTCGACCTCGAGCACGCGGTCACAATAAAGATTGACGGCTCCAGAGAGAAGGAAAAGTGAGAACTTTCAGTACGCAACGAACTTGCAGAGTTCGGGAGTGGTCGTGCGGGCGCTGGTGATCGAGGACTCGCGAGCGATGAGATCGATCCTTGGTGAGATCCTCGGTGATGTCGGGTTCGAGTCCGTGATGGCGGCCGACGCCGAAGATGCGCTGGCCGGCCTCGAGGACGACCACGCCTATGATTTTGCGCTGGTGGACTGGAATCTCCCCGGGATGAGCGGGCTCGAACTCGTGCAACAAATCCGCAATCGAGCGGAAATGAACGATATCCGGCTCATGATGGTGACCACCGAAACCGAGCGCGCACGGGTCCAGGAAGCGCTCGATGCGGGCGCGGACGAGTACATCATGAAGCCGTTCGACAAAGAGATGCTCCTGGAGAAGCTGATTCTCCTCGGTATCGAGGTCGGTTGAGCCGCCGCATGAACGCAATTCGCATCCTGGTTGTCGATGATGCCGTGGTGGCGCGCCGGATCATCTCCGACATCCTCGTCGCCGAGGACGATTTCGAGGTGGTTGGAACCGCACCGAATGGAAGACTCGCGCTGGAAAAGATCGCCAGGCTCAAGCCGGACATCGTCACCCTCGATATCGACATGCCGGAGCTCGACGGCATGGAAACCCTCTCCGCGATCCGATCCGATCACCCTGAGGTTCGGGTCATCATGGTCTCCAGCCACACCCGACGAGGCGCCGCCATAACCGTCGATGCTCTTTTTGCAGGAGCAGCCGACTACGTCACCAAGGCCCAGGGCGCCAACACCTACGAGGAGGCGCGGACCGTCCTCCGCGAACAGCTGGCACCCAAGATTCGAGCCATCGTTTCGCGAACCGGTTCGGCCTCCAGGAAGGTCTCCGCGGCACACGCCTCCTTCGCGCCGCCAACCGACGCCGAACCTATCGAGGTCGTGGTCATCGGTTCATCGACGGGTGGCCCGAACGCGCTGACGACGATTCTCAAGGCGATTCCGGCCGATTTCCCGGTACCGGTTCTCATCGTCCAGCACCTGCCCGAGAACTTCACCACCTTCCTTGCCAAACGCCTCGACGCCGCGTGTGCCTTGCCGGTTCGTGAGGCGAGCAAAGGGGCGTCGGTCGAGGCCGGCACGGTGTGGATCGCACCCGGAAACCTCCACCTCGAAACGCAATCCACCGACCGAGGCATCAGGCTCTCCACCAACGACGGTCCCCTGGTGAACTCCTGCAGACCCGCAGCCGATATTCTGTTTCAAGCCGCAGCAGAGTGTTACGGCCCTTCCGTCCTCGCCGTGGTCCTGACCGGCATGGGACAGGACGGCCTCGACGGATGCCGTGCGATCTCCGCCGCGGGCGGACGGGTCATTGTCCAGGACCGCGACAGCAGTGTCGTCTGGGGCATGCCCGGACAGGTAGCCGGTGCCGGACTGGCGGAGTCCGTACTCCCAGTGACCGACATCGGAGCAGAGATTGTGCGCCGGGTGAAAGACTCGCGACGATGAGCGGCCAGCACGTCGACCCTCCGCAGTCGATCAATCGGCTCGATTTCGACTTCATCCGCACCCTGGTTCACGAGGAATCCTCGATCATGCTCGACGAAGGCAAGATGTATCTCGTCGTCTCGCGACTCGCCCCGGTGGCCCGCGAACAGGGATTCCCGTCGGTCGAGGCATTGATCTCGCACCTGCAGTCATCTCCGAGAGGAGAGATTCATGACCTCGCGGTCGAGGCCATCGCGACAACCGAAACCTCTTTCTTCCGTGACCTCTATCCCTTCATCGAGCTCCGTGACACGGTCTTGCCGGAGCTCATCAGAGCCCGACGGAGCACATCTCGGAGTCTCAGCATCTGGTCGGCAGCGTGCTCGAGTGGTCAGGAGCCTCACAGCATCGGGATGATCCTGAGGGATCGTTTCACCACTATCAACGGCTGGAACCTGCAGCTTCTGGCGAGCGACATTTCCCGGCGTATGGTCGATCGTGCGCAGGAGGGCATTTACTCGCAGATCGAGGTCAACCGCGGCCTTCCCGCATCGTACCTGGTCCGATTCTTCAGTCAGAAGGACGACCAGTGGCACCTCGACCGTGGAGTCAGCGGGATGTTTCGTTACTTTCGTCAGAACCTCGCTGCCGATTGGCCGGCGCTCCCGCCGGTCGATATCATGCTGCTGCGAAACGTCCTCATCTATTTCGACGTCAATACTCGCCGCAAGGTGCTCAGGCGCGTTCGACGCCTGCTCCGTCCTGACGGCTACCTGGTGCTCGGAACAGCCGAGACGACGCTCAATCTCGATGATTCGTTCGTCCGCGTGCGGTCGGGACGTGCCGTGTTCTATCAGGTTGCGGAAAACAACGGGAAGTGAGTTGAGAGTAAAAAGTTAAGAGTTGAGAGTTGTAACCCGCCCGGCCGGTTCGGAAGCAAGACACCCGGAAGACGAATAAAATCCTGTGTTTCCGGAATCTCCGCTGGCCTTCACGGCCGCAACCCAGGTGAACTGCACCCACGCATTCCGGAAAGGCAGTGATCCGTTGGCTTTTTCCTGGTCAGTCTTCCGAATGTGACAGCCTGAGTGGCCCGAAACCGCCACCGTCGGCGGCCGCTGGAGTGAAGGGCTTCCGGCTCCGCCTACGGCTACGCCGTGACAAGTCTTCGCGAGGGCCGCGAGGCGGTGCGAGATGGCGACCGCTTGCGGGCGCCAGATTGCGGCGTATCGCGGGCCGCAGCAGAAGCCCGAGAACGACAGCGGACAAGCGAGGCCTGAAGGAATGACGGGGACCCGCTTGCGTCATTCCTTCGGGCCGAGAACGGAGGCGCCGTAGGCGCCCCGCCGACCTCGGGCACTCACCGGCGGAAGCGCGCCACCAGGTCCGGAATCGGCGCGAGGAGAAATGGACTGATGGACGCGCGATATTCACAGATCCCTCCACTCGCTTCGCTCGGTCGGGATGACAGTGGGGGGTTGAGGCTTCGCTCGGTCGGGATGAAAGGGTGTGCGGCCTGCCCGCGCGCCGCAGGCGCGCAGCGGACGAGGGCCGACGGATCGACGAAAGCTCGCTTTCGGGGAGCCGGAGACCCGAGGATGCGTGGCTGCGATCGGAGATCGCAACGGGCGGGCCGTCGCTATCCTGCCTTCCTCGAGGTGCGATGAGTCGCTGAGGTTTCGTTCGTGTCTTCGTCCGTCGCACCGCCCGCCGGCGCCAGATGTTGCGGCTGAATCTCCCACGGCAGCTCCGCAAAGACCGATCCGGCCGGACGCAGGAGGACCCTGCCGTCCCTGCTCGGAGAATAGTCCCAGCACGTGACGTCGAGAGCATCCGCGAGGGTCGCCAGGACGTCAGGTTTCTTGCGACTCATCGGTCACCTCGTGAATCATCCGAACCGGTAATTTCGCTCAGCAGCTTGTGATCCTCGGAACCCGGAGTAGCGATCAGAAGCTTGGTGAGTCGATCGTCGGTCGCCACAATGAAGAGGCATGTATCGCCAGGCTCGCGGCTGCAGTGCACTTCGCGCGCTGCGAGCTGGCGACCGGCCAGATAGGACAGGATTGCGGCGTGGAATCCAGCGAGGATCGCGCATGCACCACCCGCTGCGGCCGAGAAAATCCCCGGGAACGGGCTCGAATGATGCCGGATCAGGACGAGTCCGTTTTCTCGATACCCGAGATCGGCTTCGAAGCTCCCGAGGCCAAAAATGCCGATCGAGGACGACAGGAGCTCGAGAGCCATCTGGGACTCGAGCTCGCGCAGGGTTTTGCCGTAGTCTCGTTGCACGACCTGCTCGAGCCGCATCGCGTGGCGCAATCCCCACTTCTTCCCGAAACGTTGCAGGAGCTCGTGATGACGATGCATCAGGCTGCGAGAGAAGAGTCCCTCGAAGGCCTGCAGGAAATCCTCGTTGGCAACCAGCAGCCGGTCCGACTTCTCGTCCCTCAAAGATCCAGTCAACGGATCCCTCTCGATGTCCGGCGACAGAGCACGACGCTGGTCTCTCAACCGATTGATGGCGACGATGCTGCCATCTCCCGACGCCTGCTTCACGATCGCCATGCGAAGGACATGTTCTTGATGACCGCAGCCGAGCACCTCTCGGCCCACGGCCACTCTCTCACCGTCGGGGCCTTCTCGTCCAAGGCGCTCCGTCAGCCTGTCAGCAAGAAGTGCGATATCGGCCGGCAAGACCTCACCCAGGGCTTTTCCGATCAGCAATCCGGGGTTGACGTTGCCGAGCCTCGGCCCATAGATCGAAAGGGTTTGGATAACGCCTTCACCGTCGAGCACCAGGCAGCCAACCGGAACCGGCAGGTCGATCATCTGGTCGGAGCCATGACCCTCTTCTTCGGATCCACCGTCTCGTTTCCCGAGTGAGAAGATCTCCGAGAAGCCGCAACTTTCAAGCTCGTCACTCCATGGGGCAAGCAAGCGGGCGATTCGGTCCGGATTGAATCTCCAGGCCAACGCACCGTCGAGACGATCGAAGATCGCCTCGATCCACAACGAAACTCCCTGCACGAGATCGTCGGCAGAGATTTCGCCGGTTTCGGTGCCCGCCACAGTCACCGCACCCTCTTCATGGATCGAAAAGATGTCGAGGATCGGGAGTTCCTCTGCGATTTCCGATTGAAGCTCAGCGAATCGTTGCTGGACCAGACGCGGATCGAGGTGGTTGACGGCATACGAGCCAACCACATTGAGGACTATCAAAGCGAGATTCAGCACCGGATTTTCTTCATCCGGCAGCTCCGGAGGAGGCATTCTCACAGCGCTCTCCTCATCGAGGCGCCGCATGGCTTCGAGGAGCAGTGTGGACGGTGGAATCTGGAACCGGTCTTCGACGTCAACTTCGCCAAAATCGGCCTCGAAGGTCCCGTCGGACCAGTGGGCTATCTCGTACACAGCCTCTTTGCCCTGATGCGAACCTTCGATTTCGGCCTCGACGACGAAACCGTCACGCATCCACACTGTTCCTTTCGAACCGTTGTGCTGGAAATAGATGGTTCCCGACCTGCGGCCCGTTTCAGCCGTCTGGAGAAGATCCGGAACCGACAGCTGTTCCAGCGATCCAAAGAGGAGCTGGTCGGAACGGTGCTTTTCGATGGCGAGCTTGGTCGTGAGCGCGACCTCTTCGCCGTCGTAAGGCGGGAAAACGACACTCAGGAGGCCCATCCTCAGCGCCCGGCGTCGGTCCTCTTTCTCTTCGTGGGCCACCACGACCAAGGGAATCTGCTCCATCAGCGGATTCGACTCGAACAGGGTGAAGAGAATCGAATCGCCCCCTGCGACATCTCCGAGAGGGGTCAAAATCGCGTCCGGCAGGGCGAACTGTCGTCTGGAGGTGATCGATTCGGCCTCGTCCACATTCGACATCGCGACCACTTCGTAGTCCGCCGCCTGAAGTCCGCCGCACAGCTTCGCCGCAATGGCGGATTCCGGGTGCACGACGTAGACGAGGTCCCCGCTCATCGGTGGTCCTGTGGACCCAAGGTGACGATTCGGCAGGACCTCATACAAATACCCTGATATCGGCTTCCGAATCGCCGGCCAGCAACGCCGCCCGGACGGATGCCCTCTCGCCACCCGGCAATGTGACGGTGTCCGAAGCGAAAGGTGGCTCGGGTCGAAGCTTGATGGCGTCGGATTCGAGCTCGGTACATACATGACCACCGACGATGTTGACGCACTCACAGACGGCGTCGATCGCCACCTCGCTGCCTTCCTCTACCGGGATACCGAGGAGCCCCCGTCCGATCAAGGTTTCGATCTCCGGCGGAAGGTCGAGGACGACATGGATCTCGTGGTCGCCCTTGAGCTTCTGGACATACCTGCGGTGCTCCTGTTCGAGCTCTCCGCCATCCTCGCTCAAGGACAGCAGCTTGACCGGCCCCTCGGTGAATCGCTTGAGGTGAAAGACTGCGAGCTCGACGACCGTCTTGACGATTGCCGGATGGGAGCAGGCGCGGAAGTCCGCCTCCAGCCTTTTCTCCGCGGCTCTCTGAACCTCATGAAATGCGGAAAGATGCTCTTCCAGATGGTCAGCACTCAGGTGCCCGCTCTCGATCAAGGCCACGCCGATCATTACCCGATCGGCGCGTTGTTTCTCGAGAAGCTGGTCGATCTTTTCACGATCGAGCCGACCGATTTCCTCGCACAGGTCTTCGAGCTCCGCATCAGTTGTCCGATATGCCGTGAGAACCGTTTCCGCCCGTCGCGGCTCGAGGCACCCATCACGAACTGCAAGCTCGACCAGCGACAGGTTCTTTTCTCTCTGGAGTTCGATCGTTTCGATCAGCGCCTCGCGGCTGATCGCGCCTTTGGAAAGCAGGTATTGACCAAAAAACATGGAAAACCGGTCCTTTCCTCAGGCGACCTGAGTCAGGTCACGCATGAATTCGACGAAATCGTCTCTGGTAAACGGTTTCTGCAGGAAGGACCGGGCTCCGGTAGTCAGACACTCGTGGACCGCGTCCTCGGTTCCGAGCGACGACACGATGACCACGAAAGCATCCGGATCGATGGCGAGAATCCGCTCGAGGGTCTCGACGCCCGACTGGCCCGGCATGATGAGATCGAGAAGCACGATATCCGGGCGTTCCTCGGCGAAGCGCTCGACCGCCGCACGCCCGTCGCGCTCCGAAGCTACGACCTCGAATTCAGAGTCCTCCAAATAGGCCGCGATAATCGTCAATATCGCGGCCGAATCGTCGACTGTCATGACCCGCCATTTGGTCATTCACGCTCTCCCCAGCCATCTTCGTTCGTCGTCGCATCAACCGATCTCGCCTCTTCCAACCAATTCAGCTTCTCGGCCAGCACGTTTCGCTCGATTGCCAAGCCGGCCTCGATCATCAAGAGTTCGAGTCCGTGGATCGAGGTGATGGGATGCCCGCCCGGAAGATTGTCTCCATAGAAGATGGCCGATACCGCGCCGCTGACCGCGATCGGCATCACAACGACTTCGGTCGGAAAAATCCCCCCGAGTTGATCCACGAGGTAGTTATTCCACGGACATTTTTCGAGCTTGCCGTGGTAGGTGGACATGGTATTGACGACGCTCGAAAAGACTGATGGCTCGTTTCCGGGGATATGAATTTGCTGGACCCGCCGGTCCACCTTCGGTGCCTGGTCATCGTCGCGTCCGATCCCGAACTGTCCGATTCCCGAGATTCCATCCGGTGACACTCCGAACAATGCGCCCCGGTTCACGACCCTGGTGGCGTAACGAAGAATCAACAGCGCGATCTCTCCGACCGTCGCGGTGGGGCGGACCTGGATCTCCGCCATCAACCTGCGGAGCTCGGCGAGATCAGACGGCCAATCGGTGATCATGTCGGCCAGTTCGGTGCGGAGAACGCTGTGGCCGGGTTCGACCATATAGTTCAGCAGTTCGTGCACGGTGCGGGCGCCCTCGTCTTCGAACGGACTATCGTCATGGGCTCGCGGAACCGGCCGAACCGTTCCGTCACCGCCGACGGCATCCACCTTGGCCAAAAGATCGAGGACGAACGGGTCGACGTTGACGAACTCGGTCAGCTTCGCCTCGTCGTCGTCAAACACCCGGTCAGGATCCTGCTCACTATCTTCCACCGCTCTGAAGTTGAAGAATCCGGATTCCCAGCGCAAGAAATCGCGAGCGATTTCGAGGAGCTGATCGCGAAGCACTTCCTGCAAAGTGTCGTGGGAGATCGCACCCATGCCGACCAGAATCGCGCCCAGCTTTTTCTGCTCATCTGACAGGCGCTGAGTCGCGACCGCCGCGTCCAGAGTTTCCTCGCTGATGAGCTTTCTCTCGACTAGGAACTTGCCGACCGAAGGCGAGGAGTACCCGTTGCTCGCATGGAAGACCTTGCCGTCTTTGAAGAGAAAAATGCCGATCGAGTCACCGCGGCTCAAGGTCAACTTTCCCGATTTCCGAAAAAGCGCGAGCAGCTGGAAGATTTCAGCTAGCCGAAGATCCTCGAGACGACCGACGAGAGCCATGACTCACTCCGATCTCGAGGTTCTTTTGCCGATGTCGATTCCGCCCTTGCCAATCAAGATCGACCCTCCAATTCCGAACCTGAGGGCCGGCTGGTATTGCTCCGAGACTCGTCCCCGCTCCCGCCCAACCACGAGTGAGCAGCCGCCCCCGCAGGGGAACACGCAATATCGATACCAGATTCGACCCCGGCGATCTCTCCTATCTCATCTTACTATCTATCTCGATATGAGACAGCCGTATCGGGGTGGGAATACCACTGGCGTTGAATTAGGAATGAGGAATGAGGAATGAGGAATGAGGAATTAGGAATTAGGAATGAGGAATTAGGAATGAGGAATTGGGAATGAGGAATGCCGACTATCCACCCATTTGCATTTCGAATTTCGAATTTCCCACCCACACCCCCAGGGTTACCGGGAGGGCGGGTGGAAATTCCTAATTCCTAACTCCTAATTCCCAATTTTCCGCACGGGTGCGCTACTGCTGTTCCGCCGCCACCAGTTCCATTGCGCGTTCTATGGGGAGGTGAACCGTGCCTTCCGCTTCGCTGACCCACCCGTAGCTGTTGAGAAGCTCGACCTGGTTGGCGTCCAGTTGCTGCAGCGCCTGGTAAGGCTGGGTGTAGACCTTTCGTTCGAGCTCTCCCTGCTCGGCGCGATAGAAGAACGCCTGCAACACGACGATGATGACGAAAAGAAGAATTGCGGAAACGATGCCGACCACGGCAGATGCGGCTACGTTGGGATCGTCATATCTCATCGACTTCTCCGGGACGGAGTTTTGAGTTCACAGTTTTGAGTTTTGAGTTGCCACCCACCCCTCCGACGAATCGTTCTTGGCTGGCGAGTTGAAACTCAAAACTCATAACTCAAAACTCTCAACTGCCTTATGCGCTCTCGAACGCCAGGGATTCTTCGAGGCGCGGATCCTTCTCGGCAACCACCGAGTGTCTCTTGAGGCGCAAGATGACTGCCGCCGACGTGATGCCGTGCAAACCGAGAAAGCACAGAACGTCGAGCACGCCGAAGCGGGCAACCCCCGGGCTGAACTCGGGTATCACCAGCCAGTAGATGTCGATCCAGCACATCACCGCTACGAAGACGCCGGTGAGGGCGAGCAACAAAGGCCGGCGCTTGATCATCCGTGAGACGAGCAAGATGAATGGAGCCAGGAAATGACCGAAAATCAGTATCAGGCTGACCGTCGTCCATTCACCGGTCTGCCGCTTGAGGAACCACTCGGTCTCCTCCGGAAGGTTGCCGTACCAGATCAACATGTACTGGGAAAAGGCGATGTAGGCCCAGAAGACCACGAAAGCGAAGAGCAACTTGCCGATATCGTGATAATGCTCGACGGTGATCGCGTTTCTGAGAACTCCCCGGGCCTGCATGGTGTACAAGACCCGCGGCATCACCGCCAGGAAGGCCAATACAGACGCGGCGAAGTAATACACGCCGAAGATCGTGCTGAACCAGTGCGGGTCGAGGGACATCAGAAGATCGAAGGACGCGAAATTGAGGCTGAGAGCGAAGAGAATCATGCCCGGAGCGCTGAATTTCTCCATCCTCAGCGTCAGGGCCGGATCACCGCTCGCATCCTGCGCGACCGACGTTCGATGGAGAAAGGTCGCGAGAAAACCCCAGATCAGGAAGTAGGCGACGAGCCTGATGGTGAAGAACGTCGGGTTGAGGAACCCGATCTTACCCTCGAGCAACGGATCGTGGGCCGCGGCAGCCGTGTCGGTCCAGGGGTAGAGGTGACCCATCCCGAGAACGATCGGTATGGCGAGGATGCCCATCAGCCAGACGTTGCCGGCTATCGCCTCCGCCACCCGGCGCACAACCACGCTCCAGCCGGCGCGCGTGCAATGCTGGAGAAGAACGAAGAAGAGCGCACCGAGAGAGATGCTCAGGATGAAGGCGAAGCTCACGAGATAGGTTTCGAGCAGGTAGTCCATCCCGCCCTCTTTGCCGTTCGCGAGCACATACGAGCCAACCAGGCCGAGCACGCCGATAACGAGGGAGATGATCAATGCCGGTTTCGCGATCCCGTCCAGGTGTCGTGTTTCGGTCGTGATGTCGAGTACGGTGTCCTGCATCGATCCCCCGCTATCGCAGTCGCGCCCGCAGATCGGGCGGGACGTCGTCGACGGTTGCATTCTGACTCCGCTGCAAGGCCCTCACGTAGGCAACGATCGCCCAGCGATCCTCAACCGGGATCTGCGGGCCGTAGGCCGGCATGTTGCGGATTCCGTTGGATATCGTGTTGAAGAGGTGGCCGGCCGGCCGACCTCGCACCAGATCGGTGTGGAAGGAGGACGGCGGCGTCCAGGTTCCTTCCAGAAGTTCGTCGGCCCGTTTGGCCACCATCCCGTCGCCGAAGCCCGCAAGGCCGTGGCACGGCGAGCAGTAGATGTCGTAGCGCTGCCGGCCACGGCGGACGAGCGCGAGATCGACCTTGATGGGGCTCACCTCGAGCCAGTCCCCACCATCCTTGCCGGTCGTCAGGGCCGGCGAATCGATCGTCGCACCGCGAGGCACGGTGCCGGCTACCGGTGGGCGCATGGCGCGGCGATCGGCAAACATCGGATTGCGCGCCTGCGGCTTGAACTTCGGTTGATTGTCCATGTCCGGAATGACGTGGATCCTCGGATCGGGCGAGGAGGTGACCCGGGCCCGCATGATCAACGCGAGCGGCACCCACGACAGGACCACCAGAATCACCACCGCGAACAGGAGCCAGCGTGGAAGGTTCATGGTAGGTCCTCGATTTCTTCCACCGCTCGTCCCGAGATCTCTTCTAACAGGCGGCGCGTCTCGACACGGTCGAACAGGGGGTCTTTCGCCTCGATGGAAATGAAGAATGTGTCGTCGGTCGCCCGCTTGAATGAGCGGTTTGTGAACAGGGGATGTGAGAGCTGAGGCAGTCCGTTGAGGGCGAGCATGCCGACGAGGGCGCTCAAAGCCGCGAACAGAATTGTCGTCTCGAATGCTATCGGAATGTTGGCCGGAAGGCTGAAGAGCGGCTTGCCACTGATCAAAAACGGGTAGTCGACGGCGTTGGTCCACCATTGGAGGAGGATTCCCGCCGCCGCCCCGGTGAGGCCCCCCAGAAACACGATGTACGGGAGGATCGTCTTCTTGACGCCCATCGCCGCGTCGAGGCGGTGGAGCACGAATGGGCTGTGGGTGTCCCAGCGGGTGTAGCCGGCATCACGCACGATCCGTGCGCCCCTCAGCAGCTCATCCACCTTGTCGAAGGCTACGAGATAGCCGTACAGTCCGTTCGACTCACCGCCTCCGGCATGTGTGGTCCGATCACTCATCACAGATCCACCTCTCGAACAGCGATATCGCCGTGGTAGTCGCCGTGGCCACGGTGTCCCGGATGGTCGAGGTGGGCCTGCGGCATCACGCCCTTGACCTCCGCCATGCCCACCATTGGCAGGAAACGAACGAAGAGCAGGAAGAGCGTGAGAAAGAGACCGAAACTGCCGATGAACGTCAGAACGTCGATCGCGGTCGGCCGATAGTAGCCCCAACTGGTCGGCACGTAGTCGCGGCTGAGAGAGCTCACCACGATGACGAATCGCTCGAACCACATGCCGACGTTGATCAAAATCGACGCCACCCAGAGAATGAGGGTGTTGTTGCGCAGCTTTCTCACCCAGAAGATCTGCGGCACCAGGACGTTGCAGGTGACCATTGTCCAGTAGGCCCAGGCGTACGGGCCGAAGGCCCGGTTGAGGAAGGTGAACGCTTCGTAGACGTTGCCCGAATACCACGCCATGAAGAACTCGGTCGAGTACGCGAATCCGACCATCATCCCGGTGGCGAGCATGATCTTGGCCATGTTCTCGAGGTGGCGGGCGGTGATGATCTCTTCGAGCCCGAAGAACTTCCGGGTCGGGACGATCAAGCTCACGACCATTGCGAAGCCCGAAAAGATGGCTCCGGCGACAAAGTAGGGCGGGAATATCGTTGTATGCCAGCCGGGCATGATCGAAACTGCGAAATCGAAGCTCACGACCGAGTGCACCGACAGTACGAGTGGTGTCGCCAGCGAAGCCAACAGCAGGTACGCGAACTCGAAGCGGTGCCAGTGACGGTTCGACGAGCGCCAACCGAGGCTGAGGACACCGTAGATGTAGAAGCGAAGCTTGGTGGTTGCGCGATCGCGAATCGTCGCCAGGTCGGGGATCATCCCCATGTACCAAAAGAGCAGCGACACCGTCGCGTAGGTGCCGACGGCAAAAACGTCCCACAGCAACGGCGAGCGGAAGTTCGGCCACATCGACATCTGGTTGGGAATCGGGAAGAGCCAGTATGCGACCCATATGCGGCCGACGTGAATTCCGGGAAAGATGCCTGCGCAGACGACGGCGAAGATCGTCATCGCCTCGGCGAACCGGTTGATGCTGGTGCGCCACTGCTGGCGCAGGAGAAAGAGGATAGCCGATATCAAGGTTCCAGCGTGGCCGATGCCGACCCAGAATACGAAGTTGACGATCGCATAGCCCCACCCCACCGGAATCTGGAGGCCCCAGACGCCGACGCCGGTGGTCACCAGATAACCGATACAGGCGAAGAGGACGAGGGTGAGGCTCGAAGCCGCTGCAAATGCCGCCCACCAGAATTTTGGAGGCTTCGGCTGCTCGATGATGCCACAGACCGTTTCGGTCACTGAGTGAAAATCGTTGTCACCGACCACCAGCCGCGCGCGAACGGTCGGATCATCACTGGTATTGTCGAGGTAGCTCACGGGATCGACCGCGGCGGCGCTCATCTCAGGCACCCTCCTTCCCGTGACTCTGCACATCTCCGTGCGGCGATCCGTGGTCATCCGCACTGCCACCGTCGGCGCGGTTGGTCAGCCGGCCGAGGTAATGGGCGCGCGGACGGATGTTGAGCTCGGCCAGCGTCGCGTACGAGCGTTTTTCCTCGCGCAGCTTTGAAACCTCCGACTCCGGATCGTTGAGGTTGCCGAAGGTGATGGCACGTGTCGGGCAGGTCTGTGCGCACGCCGGCACGATCTCGCCGTCGGTCACCGGGCGGTTGTCGTTGCGGGCGGCGATGCGCACCGCTTCGATGCGTTGGATGCAGAAAGTGCACTTCTCCATCACGCCGCGCGACCGAACTGTGACCTCTGGGTTGAACTGCATCATCGTCGTGTCGGCGAGGTTTTTGTGATAGTTGAAGAAGTTGAACCGCCGGACCTTGAACGGGCAGTTGTTCGAGCAGTAGCGGGTCCCGACGCAACGGTTGTAGACCATCGCGTTGAGCCCATCGGTCGTGTGCTGGGTGGCAGCCACCGGACAGACCTGCTCGCAGGGAGCGTTTTCGCAGTGGACGCAGGTCATCGGCTGGAATGCAACCTCTGCGTCGTCCACATCTTCGGGCGCGACGCCCGGCTCCGTCTTGAAGTAGCGATCGATCCGGATCCACTGCATCTCGCGCTGGTTGAGGACCTGTTCACGGCCAACCACCGGAATGTTGTTCTCCGCCTGGCAGGCGACGACACAGGCGTTGCACCCGATGCAGGTGTTGAGATCGATTGCCATGCCCCACTGTTCACCCTCGTATTCGTGGTCCTTCCAGAGGGACACCAGCGGCGGGTGGTGCTCATGCTCGTGGAATATCTCCGGGTTGGCCAAGTAGGCGTCGAGCGACGCCTCGCGCACGAGATCGCCAACCCGGCGATTGCGCTCGCGGAAACCGAGGGTATCGATCGCGAAATGATCCTGGGTGGTGGCCAGGTTGTAGTGGCGCCCCGTTCCTCGAAGCCTCGCCCCGATCACGACGTGCGGCGAATCTGCCGTCCGCAACATGTAAGCGTTGACTCCGACCCCATCCCCCACTTGGCCGGCCGCCGTTCGACCGTAGCCGAGCGAGATCGTGACGCTTCCGTATGCCTGACCGGGTAACACGCAGGCCGGGATTTCGATCGTAGTTCCGGAGGCCTCGACTTCCACCACCTCGCCGTCAGAAATGCCGAGCTCGCGCGCGGTGGCCGGCGATATCAGGAGCGGGTTGTCCCACGTCACTTTGGTCAGAGCATCGGGAAGCTCCTGCAACCAGCCGTTATTGGCGAATCGTCCATCCCAGATTTTCGAATCCCTGGCCAACACGACCTCGGTGCGATCGGAGCTCGGCGGTGAATGGTCGAGCAATGCCCGAAGCTGATCCACCGCGACCGCGAGACGACCAGGTTCGAGGGAGGGCGTCACCGGTTCCCGTCCCGTACCTGCAATCACCCCGTCGTGCAACGCTCGCCGCCAGGCTCCCTCGAAGTCGAAATCCGAATCAGTGCTTTCGTTCCGGAATGTCTCCCGCACGAGGTCGTACCCGGACTTATTCTCCAGCCCCAAAACCGCCGCCAGGACCTCGATCGAAGACCTCCCGTCGTAGAGCGGTTGAATGAGAGGTTGTCCCATCGTCAGGGTGCCGTCCCATGCCCGGCCATCGCTCCAGCTCTCGAGGCCGTGGGACTGCGGCAGATGCCACGTGCAACGCCGAGAGGTCTCGTCGTCGTAGAGGCTGAGATGGATCGACACCGGGACCTTGGCCATGAGGTCTCCGAAGCGAAGGTCAGAGGGAGCGTTGTAGACCGGGTTACCGCCCAAGATCAGCAGGGTCCGCACCGCGCCCGAGCCGATCGCGGCTGCTAGCTCGGTGATCGACGCCATATGAGTGGGTCGATCGGGGTCCGGATCAGACGTGTAGGTGACGGTGGAACCGGTGGCTCCCAGCACCTCGTTGAGGACCGCCGCAAAAGCGTGCACCGCCGGCTCCTGCCGGGGCCCGACCAGAATGACACTCGACCCCCGATGGGAAGCGAGGTCTGCGGCAAGCGTTGCCGCAAATCCGCGCTCCCTGTCAGGGAGAGGCCCGCCCGACGCACCCGCGTATCCAGCCGCCGCTGGGGGCAGGTCGATTTGGTGCTCGGCCACCAGCAGGTGGGCCACGTGGGCAAGCAGCGCCGGAACACCTGCAGCCGGCACAGCCACACGATGGTCTGCACGAACGCCGGTCAAACTGAAGCTGGATTCCGCAGCGTATAGTCGAGCACCGAGTCCCGTTTCAGGATGACGGGCCGATGCGAAGTCCCGCGCCAGGCTCAGAGCCGTCGGGTGGTCAAAGAGCGGATCTGCATCGAAGCAGGCGACCACCTTGGCTGTGTCCAGCTTCGGATGGACTCTCAGAACCGATCCGAAGACCAGCCTCGTGCCTTCCCTCTCGTGATCCAGAGAGAGCGGCTCATACTCGTGCCACCTCGCCTGGGGATGGACTGCGAGGAACCGGTCGCGCAGCATCGCCCGGGTCGGTGACGACGAGGTATCTGCGAGAACCGCGACACCGGTTCCATCGCCCGAAAAATGCTCTGCCGCCGCTTCTTCAAAGTCGCTCCACCCTTTGACGAATTGCTGACCGCTGTTGCGTAACAGAAGCCGCCTGCTGCGATCCGGATCATAGAGCTGGAGGACATCTGCCTGGGCGACTGCGGTCAACGCGCCCAGACTGTCCGGGTGCTGATGGTTGCCTTCCGCCTTGATCGGCCGACCGTCGAAGGAGGTGACGAGCATCCCGAGCGCGACTCCGCCCAACTCCATGGAGGTCGCGAAGTGTTCCGGCACACCGGGTGTGCGACCTTCCGGACGGTGGGCGAAAGGAACGATTTCTTCCCTCGGCCAACGGCAGGCCGTGAGCCCGGCCATGGCGAGCGAAGCACCCATGACCTTGAGGAATTGTCGCCGCGTCGCCGGGGGCAGCCGGTCCCAGTCCTCGCCCGGAAACTCCCTCGCCACCGCCTCCTGGAACTCCGGGGTGCGCGCGAGCTCATCGAGGCTCCGCCAATATGTAGGGCCGTTTTTCTTGTGTTTCATCGATGGCATGTGTTGCAGTCCTGGGGTGGGTTGATGTTGTGGGTCTCGCGGAGTTTGGCGCCGAGGGCCAGTTGGTCTTCTTCGGGGACCCAGTCGAGCTGGAAAACGAACTCGACTGGTCTCAGATGGCGCTCTGGCTCGCGGTGGCAATCGAGACACCAACCCATGCTGAGAGGCTCCCGTTGGCTGACGACCTCCATGGTGTCGATCCGGCCATGGCAGGAGACACAGCCGATGCCTCGGCTCACGTGAGCCGAGTGGTTGAAATACACATAATCCGGCAGGTCATGAACGCGCACCCACTCGACCGGCATGCCGGTCGAGTAACTCTCGAAGACGGGAATGAGTTTTTCCGAGTTCGCGCGCACCGTTTTGTGGCAGTTCATGCACGTCTGGCTCGGAGGGATAGTCGCTTTCGCAGTCCGTTCAACGCCGGTGTGACAGTATCGACAGTCCATGCCCAGCTGACCGACATGCAGAGCGTGGCTGTAGGGCACCGGCTGGACGGGCTCGTATCCGACGTCGGTGGCGAGGGGTGAAAAACCGAAGGCAACGACCACCGTCGCATACAGCAATCCTCCCACAGCGGCAACCGCCACCGCGGGTCGCAGTACCCACGTCCATTTTGGGAAAATGAAGATATCATTGAACTTGTCTTCATTCATGAGAATGAATCCTAACTTCGTCCCAACCTTTAGTCAAGTCGATTTGAACGAGTAGAATAGCCCAATGAACAACGCCATGATCGACTTGCGATCAGATACCGTAACACATCCCACCGACTCGATGCGTAAAGCCATGGCCGGCGCCGAGGTCGGTGACGATGTCTACCGCGAGGACCCGACGATCAATCGTCTCGAAGAGCGGGCGGCTGGGTTGATGGGCCGGGAAGCCGCGGTATTCGTTCCGACCGGAACCATGGGCAATCAAATCGCGATCCACCTTCACACCCATCCGGGATCGGAGGTCGTCGCCGAGGCCGGTTCGCACATCTTCAACTTCGAGATGGGAGCGATGGCTGCCCTGTCCGGCGCCCTCCCACGGCCAGTCGATACGACCAACGGCATCCTCGAGCCCGATCAGCTGGATGCGGCCATCCAACCGCCGGCAGGCTATCGGACCCCGACCTCGCTGGTGGTGCTGGAAAACAGCCACAATCTCGCCGGCGGACGAATCACGCCGCCAGCCCAGATGGCGGCGCTGATTCACGTCGCCCGCAGCCACGGTCTTCCGGTCCACCTCGACGGCGCCCGCATCCACAACGCGGCCGCCGCACTCGGCATGTCGGCCGCTGAGTTGAGCGCCGGATGCGACACGGTGATGTTCTGTCTCTCCAAGGGACTTGGGGCTCCCGTCGGATCGCTGCTCGTCGGTAACGCCGATGCCATCGAAGAGGCGCGGCGGATCCGCAAGATGTTCGGTGGCGGCATGCGCCAGGCGGGGATCATCGCCGCAGCCGGACTGGTCGCACTCGACGAAGTGCTGCCGATGTTGGGCGAGGACAACCGCCGTGCACACGACCTCGGCGCGGGCCTCGCCGGTATTCCGGGCGTGGTGCTCGACCCGGACACGGTCGAGACCAACATCGTCTTCTTCTCACTCGCCGAAGACGCGTCGATGGACGCCGGGACACTGGCCACCCGCCTGGCCGATGAGGGTGTGCTCTGCCACCCGCTCGGTGGGGACAGCATTCGGATGGTGACCCACTATCACGTCAGCGACGAGGACATCGAACGGGCAGTCGAGATCACCTCCAGAGTTTTGAGTTCTCAGTTTTGAGTTTTGAGTTCCCACTCACGCCCCCTGCGATCCCTCCGGGCGGGCGGGGGACAACTCACAACTCAACACTCAAAACTGGCCTTGGCGGCGGGAGTCGAGCTCCTCGCGGAACTCGGGGACGTCGAGGTCCACGGTTGATGCGAGGCGCCAACCCGGAGCTTCCTTACGCCACAGAAGCGAAGCCGAACACGGCTCCGACACGCTGCCCAGGACAGAGCCTCTCGTGCCGACAACGGAGCCCCCGGTGCCCTCGACGCGCCCCCAGATGACGAACTCGATACCGACCCGGACTTCGTTTTCCGCAACCGACGGCCTGGTGAGAACGTAGTCGACGTCCAGATCGTCGTAGTCCTCCATCGCCCGTTTGAGATACCCGCCGAGGATTTCGAAATCGAGTCCCAGCGGATCCGAATAGCCGCGGGAGATCGAGGACATCACACCCAGCAACCGCTCCTCCTCGAAAGCTTCGATGGTCGCTGCAATCTTGCGCTTGACCACCTCACCGGCTGAGAAATAGTGTCGGATGGCGATCACCATGACCAATGCGACCGCCGCCGCCACAGCGAGCTTGATGGCACGAGGTGACATGTCGGGATCAGTGTACCGCACGGATGGCGCGAACCGGGGAGAAGCAAGGGAAGTGGACACCAGGCCGCCAGCAAATCCCCAGATCGGGAGGCGGGTGGAAAATTCGACATCCGAAATGCGTGGGCGGGCGGGCTACCCTGCCCCTTTTCTTCGCGCTTGGGTGACTCACCAGGTGCGCGGGGTGCGTCCGGCACGTCGATCGACGGCACCCCCGTAGAGCTCCACGTACCGCGCCGCAGAGTCTTCCCAGGAGAACCGACATTGCATGGCCCGCACCCGCATGGCGTCGATGTCGTCCGGTCGGTTATACCAGGTCCAGACAGCCCAACCGACCGTGTTGGCGATTGCCTTCGGCGTGAGATCGTCGAAGACGAAACCGGTGCCTTGGCCGGTTTTCTCGTCATAGTTCTCGACCGTATCGGCGAGACCGCCGGTACGGCGAACGATCGGCAAGGTGCCATATCGGAGGGAGTACATCTGGGTCAGACCGCACGGCTCGTACACGCTCGGCATAAGGAAGAAATCCGCCCCAGCCTCGATCAGGTGCGCCAGTGGATCGTTGTACTCGAGCGACACTGACAGGTTGGGGAGCTTTTTCGCCAGGATGCTCAACTCCTCCTCGCACCACCTGTCGCCCGTTCCCAAAATCACGAACTGGAGATCGAGTTCGTTGCAGATCGACCACAGGCTGCCGTGGGTCGGACCACACAACTGGCCGAATCCCTTCTGATCTACGAGCCTGCTGATCATGCCGACCAACGGCACCTTCGGATCGATCTCGAGGCCCATTGCCTCCTGCAGCCCCTCCTTGTTGATCGCCTTTCTTTCGAGGTTTTCGTGTGAGTAGTTGGCCGGGATGTGCAGATCCGTTTCCGGATTCCACACCTCATAGTCCATGCCATTCAGCACACCGAAGAGATCCGCGCTCCGTCGGCGCAGGAGACCGTCGAGGCCGCAGCCGAACTCCGGAGTCTGAATCTCCTCGGCATAAGTGGGCGAGACCGTCGTCAAAACGTCGGCGTTGTGAATGCCCGCCTGCAACAAGTTGAGGCCATCGGGTGATTGAAAGCCGGCGGACGAGTAGAGATCTTCCGCAACCGGGAGGTGGACGAATTCCTCCGTCGGAAATACGCCCTGATGGCCCAGATTGTGGATGGTGAGCATCGATCCGGTGGCGGCAAACTCGCCCTCGAGCTCGCGGTTGTAAAGGCAGACAGGAACCAGCGCGGCGGGCCAGTCGTGGACATGCATGATATCGGGATACCAGTCGAGCGCTCGGCACAGCTGGAAGGAACCCCGGCTGAGCAGGGCGAAGCGACGCAGGTTGTCGGGAAAGCCCGGTTCGTCCCGGGTTCCGTAGATGCCATCACGCCCGTAGAGGACCTCGTGATCCAGGAGATGGACGGGCACTTCACTGTCCGGCAGGCGGCCCTGATAGACGGCACACCACTCTTCCTTTTCGCCAAGGGGCACACCCAGCGGTTCGCCGACCCGCCGCAACCGTCCGATATCGATCGAGTAGTAACGCGGCAGGAGGATCCGGACGTCGTGTCCCTGCCGTCCGAGTTCCGCCGACAGCGCCGCCACCATGTCGCCAAGCCCGCCTGCCTTGGCAAACGGAACGACCTCGCTGGTGACCATGAGGATTTTGAACTTCGTATCAGCCAACACGACCCCCATCACGATCGCACCGAATGATAGCCGACTCTAAGGGGCGTACGATGCTGGATGCTGGATGCTGGATGCTGGATGCTGGATGCTGGACTCAACAAATCAATATATCGTCTTGCTGAATTGTCAAGGGGCTTGCCACGGCGAAGCCCAAGGGGCGAAGCCGGGTGGGCGGGCGGATCGAGTATCGAGTATCCAGAAACGAGCGTCCCGAATCGGGCGGGTGGGCGGATCCAGGATCTAGCATCCAGTATCGAACATCCAGAACCGGGCGGGAGGACGGGCAGGTCGCTAGATCAGTGCATCCTCTGTCCAACCGAGGCGAACCACCTCGATGCGCTCCTGATCGGCAACGCCGACGCCGTACTGGGTCTCCGCAACCTGGATGTGATGCGGAGGGGGGCTGATCGGGCGGTCGTCCCCGAAGTAGAGCTTCCGTTTTGCTTCGATCACCCGCGCACCGGTAGCGTCCACCGCCACCGGATCGAAACCGAGAATCAGGCCTCTATACGGCCACACGAACTCCTTCGAAAAGCTGTGCGGTCCAGTCGAGTGAAACTGCGGGGTCAGCATCACGAGGGCGTTGAGACGCACCTTCCCCTTGAGCTCTGGGCGGAGCCATATCGAGCCGAGCGGTGCGCAAGCGTCAGCGTGGTAGTCCGGGTAACGTTCGGTGAAGGTGATGACGTTTTTGAGACAGGTGCCGAGCCCCGCCCAGTTATGAGTGCGCATCGGCCGGGTGTTGATGAACGCCGTCGCGCGGCGGAAGACCGGGTTGGACTTGACCGCGCGATCGTCGACCGCGATATTCCCGGGGGCAACGCCAACCCTTTGGAGCTCGGCTCGCATCGCCTCTTCCAGAGCTGGCGGCGTGGGCAGGCGGGACCACACGTTGCTCTTGATGCCGACGACGTCTTCCGGCGAGAAGAGCTTTTTCCACGCCGACGCGGAGTCCTCGGTTCCGGTCAGCTCCACCAGACCCCGGTTGAGCATCCGGTGCAGAGCTTCCGATTCCGGCCGGCCCTCCTGATCGAGGACCGCACGATCGCGAATCAATACAACCCTGCTGGTGGGCTTACCTCCCCGGTCGCCGGCGTCCGAAGGTCTCGCGACCAGTCCCGACGCCGCTGCCGCGGTCCCCACCGCGAAAAAATCGCGGCGGCTGATCTTGGTGTCTCTCATCAGTCACCTCCCGTCACGTCTGCCAACAGTTCGTCGGCCACGGCTGAGGGCTCCGGCGAGAGCACGGCCGCCAAACGCGAGGCGCTCCTGAGCGTCTCAAGGCCCGCCGCCTCGGCGCCATTTTCGGCGGCCTTCGCCGTCGCCTCGTCCGGGTAGTCGGCCACCAGCAGCCAGGCGTTGCCGGCCGGACGCTCGTACCGGCCGAGCACCGCGTCGACATCGGGCCCGAGCTGCAGCACGTTTTCATACCCCAGGTACACGACGCCATTCAAAATCTCCTGCGTGTGGAAAAAGACGACCGAGCGTTGATCGAGCCCTTCAACCGGGAGCTCGGCCACCAGGGGTGAGGCCTCCCCAACGTCTGAAATTGCATCAGCCGCCGCGCGACCGATTTCGATCACCGCTTTCGCGGCCGCCTCACTCTCACCCTCGGCATAGACCGAGCCGAACCACGATCCCTTCCAAAACGAGAGCCATCCGAAACGAAAACGCCCGCCCTGACCGACCTCCACGTCCGTGCCGTCTCGATCGTGCGTGAAGACACCGAAGGCATCGGCAGGAGATGCCTGCTCGAAGAGATCGAGCACGATGTCCGGCTCGCCTTCGGGGCCTTCATAACGCCGAGACAGGCAGCGGAGCATCCCATAGGCCATATAGACCTCGGCGTGGCCGTCGATGTAGGAGTAGATCGACTCGGTATCGTAGACCTGGCCTCCATCGACAGCCCGCCACCCGGAGGCGCCGTCCGGTAGATTCGGCGTCACTCCCTGGCCTGCGCCGGGCTGGGTTGGGGCCTCTGAACAGGACATCATCGAACCCAGGATCGCGAAGACAAGGATGGGAACGAGGGCCGCCTGCCGCAACGCCATGTGCTCCTCCGGTGCCGGGATTTCACCGGTCGATGATAACAGGAGGCTGGGCAAGGAATTTTGAATTCTGAGTTTTGAGTTTTGAGTTCTGAGTTCTGAGTTTTGAGTTTTGAGTTTTGAGTTTTGAGTTCCCGCCCACACCCGCCAGAGACCGGGAGGGTGGCACATCCGAAATTCGAAATCCGAAACGGAAGAGGCGTAAGTCGACCGTGCTACCGTGCGCACATGCGTCGGGCCGCTCTCGCTCTGCTCGTTACCGGTCTGTCAGCCGCCGTTGGCTGTGCCCGACCGGAACCCGAACCGCCAGCCCCAAATGTGGTCCTGATCACCGTTGACGCCCTGCGCGCCGACTTCGTATCCTACGCCGGCCATCCGAACCAGACCTCGCCGGTGCTCGACGCCTTCGCCCGAGAGAACGTGATATTCACACAGGCGTTGACCTCTTTCCCCGGGACCGCGCCGGCGATGCCGTCCTTGATGACCGGCCTCTACCCGAGCTTTGAGAACGTGGACAGGTGGAGCAAGCAGACCCGCAACGGCTTCAACGAATTCGAGTCGCCAGATGAGGTCGAACGTCCCGGCCTGAGCGACCACCTGAGGATGCTGGCGGAGATTCTCCGCGATGCCGGCTATCAGACGCTGGGGTTTCACACCAATCCAAACCTCAGCACGACCGCCAATTTCCAGCAGGGATTCGAGGAGTACTTCCAGTTCGAGGACTATCTGACGAAGGTCAGGGCCGAGCGAAATCACAAGTTGATCGGGAACTACCCGCCCGCTCCGATCGTCGTCGACCGGGTGCTGAAGCGCCTCGACGCCGGCTTCGACAGGCCGGTTTTTCTCTGGATCCACTTCATGGAGCCACACAGCCCGTACCTTCCACCCGAGGAGTACGCCAGGCTCTTCGATCGAACCGACACCGGTGTCACCGACCTGGAGATCAACGAGTCTCTCTATCACCTCCTCTGGACCCAACAGGGATCCCTGAGAGTGGCTCGCGACTACCCGTCTCCCGAGGAGCGCGGCCTCGATCGCGACCAGTTCGTCGATCACATTCTGGGCCTGTACGAGGGCGAGATCCGATTCCTTGACGACCAACTTGAAATCCTCTTCGGCGGCTTCAAGGCCATGGGGTTGTGGGACAACACGATGGTGATGCTGACCGCCGACCATGGAGAGGAGTTCCTCGATCACGGCCAGGTCGCCCACACCGAGCTCACCGCCCTCGCCGAGGAACTCATCCGGATCCCGCTGGTCTTCAAGCTACCGGATGCCGGGCGTCGGGGTTTGGTCATCGACGATCTCGTGCGGATGGTTGATTTCGCGCCGACCATTCTCGACTATGCCGGCCTGCCGGCCGAGGCCGGGCAGATGGAGGGCGTCAGCCTGCGACCGCTCATCGAAAGCGGCGGCACACCGCCGATGACTGCCTTCTACAGCACGATCCACTACAACATAGTGCGCGATGCGCGCTGGAAATACCGACTGGAAAAAGGCGCCGACGGGAAAGGCCGGTCTGTCGAACGTCTGTTCGACATCGTCGCCGATCCGGCGGAATTGAATGACGTCGCCGGCCTCCATCCCGATATCGTCGAGCGGATGCGCGAAGAATATCGGGAGTTCGCCGAGATGCTGACTTCCAGAAGGCCGCCCAGCGACGCTCCAGGGGGCAAATCCATCGAGGAGATCGGTCCTGAAGAGCTGGAGCGCCTCGAGGCCCTGGGATATGTCAACGATTGACCATCGCCGTCCTCGTTTTCGAGTCTGTCCGGGTTACTCCCCGGCCACGATGCGACGGGTCGTTCCATTCCTCCTGCTGGCCAGCATCGCCCCCGCATGTCACGAGAAAACGGCCGCGGATCCCACCGTCGAACCACCCGAGAATGTGTTGATCGTCATGGTTGACACCCTGCGCGCGGATCATATGAGCACCTACGGATTCGGCAGAAGGACGACACCGTTCATCGACGGATTCTCGGAAGGTGCGGTGGTGTTCGAGCGTGCGCGATCCCAGGCCAGCTGCACCTTCCCGTCGGTGAATTCACTCTTGACCTCGCGCTATCCGGGGATCTTCACGGTTCAGGAAAAAGGCCGGTTCGGCATCCCCGAGGGAATCCCCTCCATCTCCGAGATCCTCGATGCGCACGGGTACAACACGGTAGCGATATCTGCAAGCCACATCGTCCGTGCGACTCCGAACGAATACAACCAATTCGGCGGGTTCGACCGAGGATTCGACACCTTCGTCGAGGGATGTCGATGGCTTCACGGCGCTTGTCTCTTGGGCAAGATCAAACGCCAGCTCGACGCTCTGGAAGAGCCCTATTTCCTTTACCTTCACTTCATGGAACCGCACTCACCCTACCGTCCTCCGAAACGATACACCCGAAGATTCGCGGGCGATTACGAGGGGTACGATTTCATCCGGAGAGGTGATCCCAACCCAATCGGCAAAATGCTCTACGCCGGTGGACCCGATCTCGAAATCGGCGATCTCGAGATCAATCATCTGATGGACCTTTACGATGACGAGATCCGCTACTTCGACGGCGTGTTCCATCGTCTGCTGGAAAGTCTCGAAGCGCGCGACCTGCTCGAACGAACTCTCATCGTGTTGGTGTCAGACCACGGCGAGGAATTTCTCGAACACGGTCATATCAAGCACTGCCGGGGCGTATGGGACACCGTGACCCATGTGCCACTGATCCTCCGCGTACCGGGCCTCGAAAACGGCCGGCGCATTGACGCAGCAGTCGGCAACATCGACATCGTACCGACCCTGCTCGATTACCTCGGCATCGACACGCAAGAATACGGCTTCGAGGGATCCAGCCTCCGCCCATTGATCGAGGGCCGGGAGACCACGCACCGATTCGCCTTTGCGGATGTCGGTCGGTATCGAAGCGTCGATGACGGTCGATTCCATCTGATATTCGATATCGCGAATGATCGTCTGACCCTGTTTGATGTCATGGCGGACCCCTTCGAGCAGCGCGACCTCTTCAATCCCTCCCACTCAGCAACAGAATCTCTGTCTCTCGAGCTCAACAACTGGCTCGCGAATACGGGCCAGCGTTTTCGCATCGACGAACACGCTGCCGGTGCACGAAACAAGGAGGAGGAGCTTCGCGCCCTCGGTTATCTCGAGTGAGGTTTCACTCGACGTAACCGAATGCGCGCAGGCGCTCCCGCTCTGCCTCACTGAGGTCAACCTGGTTGGCTTCCCCCTGCGAGCCGAAACGCCGGTACAGGTCGCTCGAGGCCTGATGATGCCTGCGCAACAAACCGCGGAGCTCGCGCACAGCATCTCCCCCACCGAGTTGGTTCTCCTCGCCCGGGTCAGTCGCCAGGTCGTAAATCCGCGGAGGCGATTTGCGATCGAAGATTCCCTTGAGATCACCGATGATGACGGCTTTGACCAGCGTCCCCGTGAAGACCGCCTCCTCCTGCCGTGGTGCACGGAGGTCCTGGCCGGGAAGCCCGTCGGCAGACAACCCTGCATATTCGAGCAGCGTCGGTGCGACGTCGATCGCGGAGCGCAGGTCGGTGTGAATCTCGCCTCGTCCCGCGCCGTACGGCCATTTGATGATCAGGGGGACGCGTACCACTTCCTCGTGCACCGTGTTGTGGCCGAACTCCCCTCGCTCGCCGAATGCCTCACCGTGGTCCGAGGTCACCACGACCAGCATCTGCTCCCACACTCCGCTCGCCCGCAATGTGTCAAAGAGCTGTCCCAAAGCGCCGTCGAGATAGCGGACACCTTCGTCATAGGTGTAGCGCAGGATCTCGGCGTCCTGTTCCTCGAGCGCCACATCACCGTGGTGGAGGCCATTGACGAACTGCGAGGCGCAGAGCCCATCGCGGCACCCGAATCCGCGGACACTGAACCGTTGGGCGATGCTCATTCTGTTCAGACCCGGCGCTTCGTAGGGAAGGATGGCAAAGTCCGAATGCGGCTCGAAGGTGTGGAGAAAGAAGAAGAAATTCTCGTCGCGATGATCGAGGACCCATTCGCCCGCCATCCGCGCCTGGCGGCCCGCCCGCCAGCGGGTCACCCGATAGCTGTCGAATCCCTTGTCGAAGCCCCACCGCGGGCTCAGCCAGGTGCAGTCGAAGACCAGCGCAGCGGTGGTGAGCCCTGTACTTCTAAGCCGCCCGGCGAGCGTCGGAATGCCGGGATCCATCGCCTGTTCGAGGTTGATGGCGCGGTGGGTTTCCGGGTAGAAGCCGGTCAACATCGAGGCATGGGACGGTTTGGTCCAGCTGGCAGCGGCGTAGTGTCTCGACCAGGCCTCGGCCTCGGAGACGAACCGATCGAGAGAGGGCGTCTGCACGGCCCCTCCCAGAGACCCGACGGCGTCCCCCCGCAGGGTGTCAACCGAGATCAACAGAATCTGTGTCGGCGCGGCCGCACCTTCCGCCACGGGCACCTGATGTATGACCGTGGCCTCGCGCAGAAAAAGGGAGCAACCCTCGTCGATCTCCGGTTCGAGCCACAGGCTCGCCTCCTGGCCGCCACCCGCATCGAGGGCCACCTTGCGGGTCCACCAGCCTCCTGCCGCACCGAGGTCGACCTCGAAATGACTCTTGCCACCGCGGCCCTCGTGCAAGCCGACGCGAAGAATCCCCTCCGTGCCGCCCTCTCGATTCTCCCCGCACTGAAGGAATCCACCGAGGGTCAGGCTCGCGTCGTGGCCCAGAGTCAATCTCGTGTGCACCCTCTGACCGGGACTCAGAGCGACCGCGACCCATGTCTCATCAGCGGCGACGACCTCGTCGGCGCTCAGCACTCCAGCTGACGACGCCAGGCGCCGCTCGCCGATCAAATCGAGAACTCGTTGTTCCGTCGGGCCGGGTTCATGGTCCCCACACCCGAGGGCGGCGATCAAAGCACAGCACAATGTAAAGGTTCTCGTGCAACGTCGAAGATGACACCGCCTCATGGCGAGCCATGGTACCCGACGACGCCTGTGAGTTACGAGTGCAAGATCCTAATTCCTCGCTCCAGATTCAATGCCAGCTTTTTCTCGAGCGACCAGCTCCGCCGCATACATCTCGTTGTACAGAATGGCGGTCTCCCAGAACCTGGCCTCGGCCATGTCCCACTGAGAATCGAGCAGGCCATCAAACGATCTCATCACCTCAGCTGCACCCAGCTTTCGCGCACGCAACAAAAGACGAAAAACGTGCGTCGCGCTGTCTACGGTCCGCTGGGCGAGGGTGAAGAGTGGGCTCGGATCGATCTCCTGCAAAACCCGATTGAAGACGTCGATAGCGAGATCGGTGTCGGCCTCGGGGGACAGATGGCCGCCACGGGTCATGTGATCGATCAGATAGGCACGATGCCAGTACTCGGCGAGCGCGACCGCTGCATCCTGGACGGTAAAAATGTAGATGATCTTGCGCCACAAGCGCGTGAGTATGTACTTGCCGACCTTGATCGGCAGCCACAGGCAGCCGGACAGGAACGACGACGGTGCCTCGACCGGACGACCCAACTCGGCGCGGACCTCGGGCGGGATAGGCCTCTCTCTCACGCGCCCGATCGTTCCGGGGATCCTCCGTCGGAAAATCCTCTCGAAGAAAATGTCGACCAACGGCACGGGGATCAGCATCGAGAGGCCAGCGCAGGTCGCATCGGCGAAAACGCGCCAATCGAATATCGAATCCCGACCTTCAGCACTCTGTTCCGCCACCAATCCTCCCGGAAATCCCCAGCAAGGTACCACGGTGTGAAAGACCCCGGATTGCGAATTTCGGTTTTCGAGTTTCTTGTTTCATACTGAAACCGTCGAGGCGGATGGCAGGCAATTCCGAATTCCTGATTCCGAATTCCTCATTCATTCTCCTGCTACACTCTCCGCCCATGTACGAACACGAACAACAGGTGGCTTCCGATATCGTCGCCGAGGTCTGCAGTCTCGCTCGTCGGGTCCAGGATCAAATCGCCGCCGCCAGCGATTCCGTTACCAAGAGTGATCGCTCGCCGGTCACGCTGGCGGATCTCGCAACCCAGGTCGTCGTCAGCCGTCGGCTGATGGACGCATTCCCCGGAGATCCCTTGCTGGCCGAGGAAAGCTCCGATGCCTTCGACAACTCCCCCAACATGGCCTCGAGGGTGCACGAACAAATTAAAATCCACATCCCTGATATCACGCGCGAATCGATGGTCGAGGCACTCGACCGCGGCGATCACGCCGGAGAGAGTGGACGGTACTGGGTCCTGGACCCGATCGACGGCACCAAAGGCTTCCTCCGCGGTGATCAGTATGCGATCGCCCTGGCCCTGGTGGATGCCGGTCGCGTCGTGGTCGGCGTCCTCGGGTGTCCCAATCTGCCGGCTTCCTCAGCCAACGCCGAATCCGCCACGGGGTACCTTTTCAGTGCGAGGATCGGAGAAGGAACGATCGCTCGGTCGATCGACGCCAGCGAGTGGCATGCAATTCAGACTGACGACATCTCGAACCCAGCCGAGGCAGTTCTCTGCGAGTCGGTGGAGGCCGCTCACGCGGCCCATTCGGTTCAAGGCAGGATCGCCAGCAGTCTCGGGATCTCGGCCCCTTCCTATCGCATTGACAGCCAGTGCAAGTACGCGGTGGTCGCCCGTGGCGACGCGTCGATCTACCTTCGTCTGCCTCGCGATGCCACCTACCGGGAGAAGGTCTGGGACCACGCGGCCGGTTCGCTGGTTGTCGAGGAAGCCGGGGGACGCGTGACCGATCTTCAGGGGCACTCTCTGGATTTCTCCAAGGGTCGGCTGCTCGGCAACGGGCAGGGCATCGTCTGCACGAACGGAGCAATTCACGATCAGGTCCTGGCCGCCTGTCGTGCTGAGCTCGGCCTGAATTGACGCAACGCCCGCCCCAAAATCGATACTCGTCTCTCGATGCTCGATTTGACGAATCACGACAACCCTATCGCCGAATTGCCAAGAGATCGGCGAATACGTCGAGTATCGAGAAACGAGAATCGCGGATCGAGTATCAGCCGCTGGGCGGCAGGACCGATCCCGAGTGCTCGAACTTGACCGCCCGCTTGCCGTTGGTGCAGGCCATACACGCCGGCGCGGATTTGATCACATGTTCGACAAAGGTCTCCTCGGGCATGTAGTAGAGCGCGTCCACTCCGAGCTCCACCCGCACCTCTTCGACGTCACCGTTGAACCGTGCGCCAATGAGCTCGTTCTGGGTCGGGGTATTGATGCCCTGAAAACAGGAATCGATCACCATTGGCCAAAGGGTACCAAAATAGACCTTTTTCGCTCCAGCGGCACGGAAGGCTCGAACGATCCGGGTCGCGTTGGTGCCGCGAACGATGCTGTCGTCGACCAGAAAAATCGTGCGCCCCTCCACCGCTTTGGCGTCAACCCGGAAATCGAGCATCGCGGCCTCATCCCGCGCCTCTTGAGTCTCCTCCATGAAGATGCGACCGCCATAGCGATATTTCGATACCGGAGTCGCATACTGCAGGGCCGTGCTGTCGAGCTCCTTTTCGAGCTTCCTCGCGAAGGCCTCCGCGCCCGGAATCGGCGAATGCGGAATCGGGACCACAAGGTCGATCTCTCGCACGAGGTCCGGCTGTTCGTCGAGCAGATACATGGCGAGCGTCCGGCCCGCCCGCCAGCGGAACGAACGGATGTTGTCGCCCATCATTTTTGACTCGACGTCGGCAAAGTAGATCAGCTCGAAGGCGCACGGGCGTGGATCGCGCTGAACGACGATGCGCTCTTCGATTTCGAGATCACGATCGATGAACAACGCCGCACCGTGCGGCACGTGCTCTTCGACCTCGAACCCGTTCTGCTCCAATGCAAGAGTCTCGGAGGCGATCATCACGGCCTCGCGCCCGTTGCGTCGCCGGCGCCCGAGCACCATCGGCCGGAACCCGTGCGGATCGCGAAAGGCGCACAGACCGTGCTTGGTCGCCATCACGGTTGAATACGCACCAGTGACCCGCTTCTGGCACTCCTCGACGGTGCGGAAAAAGAGTTCCTTTTCGCCAGCAGTGGGATCCAGACCTCGATGATGTTCCAGCCACAAACTGAATACGCGGAGCAGCGCCTCGCCGTCGCAGTCGGCGGCCAGGGTCTGCGAGCGATTTCTCAGCTCGTCCTCGATCTGCGGCACGTTCGTGATATGACCGTTGTGAGCCAAGGCGATCGCCACCATCGGGTCGAAGAAGGGCTGCGCGTTGTCGGTCCCTCCACCGCCGAAGGTCTTGTACCGGGTATGGGCAATTCCGAGGTCGCCCCGAAGGTGGGCCAGGGGTTTGAAGATGTCGTCGGCGAGGCCCTCTCCCTTTTCGATGGATACTCTCCGACGCACCGGGTCGAACACGAAGAGGCCCGCATAGGCCGGCCCGCGATGTTGGAGAAAGTGCGCACCGTTGCCGAGGTCGCCCACAACAGTTCTTCCGTTATTGCTGATGACGCCAACGATGCCGCACATCGGTCCTCCTTCGAGGCGCTCAATATAGAACAACTTTTTGGATTCTGAATTTTGACCGTCTCTCAAACCTGGACGCTCGATGCTCGATGCTGGAGGCTCGATGCTCAATCCTCGATTCAATAGATCGGCAAAATCCACCTTTGAATAGTCATAGCGTAAGCGGTTGGATCGAGTATCGAGGATCAAGCCTCGAGTATCGGAAGGGTCGGTCGAGAATCGGAAGGGTCGGTGGAAAAGCGGTCAAGAGCCTTGACGTTCGACCTCGCCGGTCATGGGAACGAATCGAACCGGGATCACAGACCGTTCGTCGAAGCCATCGGGAGTTCTGGTGATGACCCTCAGTTCCTGGTAGAAATCGCCAACCGGTATCACCATTTTCGCACCCACTGCGAGCTGCTCAAGCAGCGGATCCGGCACCCTTTCCGGCGCTGCGGTCACGATGATGCCGTCGAAGGGAGCCTCATCGGGCCAACCTCCGTATCCGTCTCCGCAACGGACTTCAACTGAATCGAAACCGAGCTCGGTCAGTGTCTGCGCAGCACGTTCACACAGACGCGCTCGAATTTCGATGGAACGAACCGCGACGCCCATCTGTGCGAGAACAGCCGCCTGGTAACCGGAGCCGGTGCCGATCTCCAACACCTTGTCTCCCTCGCCGGTCTCGAGCAGTTCGGACATCAGAGCGACGATGTAGGGTTGAGAAATCGTCTGCGAGTCTCCGATTGGCAACGGAGAATCCTGATACGCGGCGTCGCGGTAGTTTTCCGGCACGAAGAGATGGCGCGGTACCGCCCGCATGCTCTCGAGCACCAGCGGATCCTTGACACCGCGAGCCTCGATTTGCTGGCTCACCATGTTTTCGCGCTGCATGGTCCAATCCGGTTCCTCAGGCTTGTCGACCTGCCTGGCGCGGGAATTACACGCTCCCACCGACACCATCACCAGCGAGACAGCGGTCGCCAGGAACAAACGACTCACGTGACCGCAACGTCCCATCCGGATCTCCACCTTTCGTCGGGTCATCCTCCCAACTCCATTTCATGGTAATCCAGCCGGGTACGATTCACCATCATCACTACGGCAACGTTGTTTGCAACTCTCATGCCGAGATACGGCTCTGAATCCAGCCCACGGCTCCCCGGTCGTTTATCGGACTGTCGAGCGAGCATCGATTCTCACCTCCTTGACATGCCGCCACGCTGCAGCCACCATGTCCATCATGAGAAAAGACAATTGCACGAGCAGTTCCGAACCCACCGAGAACGATTTCACCCGGCGCGAGGCGATCGCGGTCGGCACGGCTGCAGCAGCGGCGATTTCGGCCGCAACGGCATTCCCGGCACGAGCGAGCGAATCTGGGATTGAGCCGGTCGCGGTGGCCTCAAAGAACGGTGTCGAGGCTGTGCGTCTCGCGGTCGAGCGCATGCAGGCCGGAGTCTCACCGGTTGAAGCCGCCGTGAAAGGCGTGTCTGTCGTCGAGGCCGACCCCGAGGACACCAGCGTCGGTTACGGCGGATTGCCAAACTCCGAGGGTGTCGTCCAACTCGATGCCTGCTGTATGGACGGACCGACGATGAGAGCCGGCGCAGTGGCGGCCCTCGAGGGATACATGCATCCCGCCCAGGTTGCCTTCGAAATCATGCGCCGCACAACCCGGGTGCTTCTGGTCGGTCAAGGCGCCGCTGGTTTCGCCAAAAGCCTCGGATTCCCGGAGGAAAACCTCCTTACCGAGCGTGCCCGCAAGATATGGCTCTACTGGAAGGGCCAGATGTCCGGTGTCGACGACTGGATCACACCGCCCGCGTTGACCGAAGATCCAGACGTCAGGCGATTCATCGAAAAGAACGGAGAGATTCGCCCGACTGGAACCATCAACCTCTGCGCCGTGAATCGAAACGGCGATCTCGGCGGCACCACGACGACATCCGGTCTGGCGTTCAAAATCCCGGGAAGGGTCGGCGACTCGCCACTGATCGGTGCCGGGCTCTTTGTCGACAATGAGATCGGAGCGGCCGGCTCCACCGGCCGAGGAGAGTCGGTGATCCAGATCTCGGGAGCTCATACGGTCGTCGAACTGATGCGAGCGGGGCAATCGCCCAGTGACGCCTGTCTTGGCGCCCTCGATCGACTGGTGCGGGCAACCCGGGTCCCGTACCTGCTCGACGGCGAGGGTCGGCCGAATTTCGACGTCAAATTCTACGCCGTCAACCGGGCGGGAGAGGCGGCCGGCGCCGCCATCTGGGCGGGCGCCGAATACGCACTTTGCCGCGGAGGTGAGAAAGCACGTCTGATGCCGTGCGACTCGCTCTACCCGACGAAAGCCCCTTGGAGACGAGACGCCAAGTAACTGTCCTCTTTCGAGGACGCCTCCCAGATCAGCGAGGACGCTTCCCCGCCACAGAGAGAAGGGACAGAGGAGAAAAGGAGCGGAGGGGCCACCCACCCCCTACCCTACCCCTTTTCTCCTTTTCTCCTCTACATTTCCGGCGAATGGCGTTTGGCTGACGACTCCACATTTCCTCGCTGGCACGGGCATTGCTGTCTTCAGCGGCAACGGTGGCAACGAGAGCCATCGGGGAGGCAGTCATGAGATACCACCGACGGAACGCTATTCTCGCAACTCTTGTCGCTTTGATCGCGGTCGGGACGGCTCCGCCGGTCGAAGGGAGCGGTTTCGGTGTCCACCTGGGAGGCGGCGGTTTTGGCGTGTCGGTGGGCTTCGGTGATTGGGGAATCTACACCAGATCGTGGGCCGATCCCTATTGGTCGATCGACTTCCACGCCGCCCTCTCGGGTTACGGCCGGTGGGTCTGGGTGGATGGCCTTGGCCGCGTTTGGAGGCCCTGGGTCACGACCTCCTGGCGTCCCTACACATATGGCCGGTGGGTCTCCACCGACTTCGGCCTGACCTGGGTGTCGTATGAACCCTGGGGCTACATCCCTCACCACTACGGAAACTGGGCCTACAGCTCTTTCGGCTGGGTGTGGGTACCCGGTTATGATTACTCCTGCGCGAATGTGGTCTGGGTCGGTTCCGCCCACTACGTCGGCTGGTATGCGCGGCCACCGGTGGGCTGGAGCCACGCCGCTCACGGCTTCCGTCACGGCTACACATACGGCCATCGGGACGGTTACGTCAGCGGATACCGCAGTGGCTACGCTGACGGCTGGTACGACGCCCGTTACGGCACCTTTGTCGGCTGGAAAGACCTCGGGACCGACAACGTATCCCGCCATGCGGTCGCCCACAAGGTGGCGTCGCGGAACCACCTCGAAGCTTTGAAGGGCAGCCCGACCAGCTCCGAAATCCGGCGTCGAGGCGCGCCGGAAATCTCCAGAACACGGCTGTCCCGGAGAACGGCGACGATGGACGGGCGCAAGATCACGATTGCCCGCCCCGAGGGCATGGCGACGAGCATCGAGCGTCACGCTACCGACACCGTCGGTCGGGCGCTCTCGGAAGACGCGCGCACCCGGCGTCAGCCCCTGGTCCGGCCGCGGTCCCAGACGGCTGTCGCGAAAACGGGTCAGCTGACACGCGAGGACGGTTCTCGAGAAAGACTTTCAAAGCCGAGCGTTCATCCGCCCCGGGTCGCACCCTCATCGCGCACCGAGCGATCCAGCCGCTCGACGTCGGCCGCCAAAACCCGGTCGTTGCGGAGTGCGACTCTGAAAAACGAGGCTCGGGCTCCAGGCTCGCCATCCATCTCGCGTTCGCGCAACTCGGAAGTTGATCTCCGCCGATCCAACAATCGGTCAGCCCCTGCGGAAACCCGACAACTTCGGAGTGTTTCTGCCAGCCAAAAACGTGCGACCAGCGCCACCTCCAAGAGCCGGCGGGTGCGCACGTCGCCGGAAGCGGCGACCTCGCAGCGGTCACGATTGCGCTCGAAGGTCGTCGATACTTCGAGCCGCCGAACCTCAGCAGCAACGACCCGTAACATCGAATCGAAACGTGTCCGCGCAAAGGGAGAACGGTCGGCCTCTGCTCGTACGAGGCCCGTGCCTGACGAGAAACCAAGGAGAGTGTCTGCGCAGCGGCGGAGGCGCTGAACATCACCATCGGGCGGGGCGGCAATCGGCCGCCCCGCCCACCCCACTTGATGAATTCTGGATTTGGGATTTGGGATTTTCCTGATCCGGTAATCGCCGCACGATGCTGGATGCTGGATGCTGGATGCAACAAATCGAAGTTCGTCCGATTGAATTTTCAAGGGAGGGTAGGCGGATCCAGGATCTAGCATCTCGTATCCAGAATCGGGCGAAACCCCCAATTCCAAAAATCCTCATTCCTCATTCCGAATTCCGAGTTCGTATTTTCCCCGTGCTAGCATGCCGCAATGGGTGACAGCTCCGACTCGGTGCGAAAAGAGGTCGAGCGATCTCTCGAACGGTGTCTGGAGTGGAGCCGACTCGGGCGCCACCGAAGGGTCGTCACCGAGGTCGACCGAAGACTCCGGACACTCCCGGATCTCCCGCAACTCGAGGCCACCCTGCTCATCTGGAAGGCTCAGGCGCTTCTGGCAATGGGATTCCCGGACGAAGCGCTCTCACCGGCGGCACGATCGTGGGAGCTCGAACCATCCCCGCACGCCTGCCATCTCCAATCGAACGCGCTCGAAGCCATCGGAGACCTGGACGGATCAGAAGACCTGCTTCGAATGGGTCGACGAATCTTCCCGAAAGCGGCACATTTGCCGGTCCAACTTGCGGTGATCCTTTCGGATCAGGGACGCTTCCCCGAGGCCCTCGACGTCCTCGAGGATATCGAAATCGATGATCGGATTCCCGAAGACCTTCAAGTTTTTCTCTTTGGCATGCGCTCGAACCTGCTCGCGGCCATGGGTCGCTGGGCGGAGGCGGAAGAAGCGCTCCACGAAGGACTCGGATCTCACCCGGAGTGCCGCGTGTTGGAAGATGCCCGGGATGCCCTGCAGCACGCGAGGAAACGAGCTCGTGCAGTGGACGAGCTGGTGACATCCTGGAGCAGGGGAATGGATGAACTTGATGGGTCAGCCTGCGAGTTCGACGAAGCGATCCTGCGATGCGGAGCGGTGAACGAGCTACCGGAACTCGTGACCCTTGCCGCCCGGCGGCTGTGGCGCGCCTTCATCGAGCAGGAGCAACCCAGACTGCAGGCACCCGACCCTTGGAGCGCGGCGCTTATTCTGGCGATCCTCGAACTCGACGAATGCCGGCCGTCCATTGCGATGATCGCTCGTTCCGTCGGCAGCAGTCCGTCCAGCGTTGGAACAGCGTTGTCGAGGTTGCGTGCATTTTTGTCGTCCCTGGATCCCGAGTTCCGGATGCGCGCGTTCGCAGCGAACAAGAACCCACGGCTGGACGGTCTCCCGTCGACGCCGCGATTCAAAGAAAGGCCTGCCGATGTCGTACCCTTCCCGGAGCACTGACATGTCCCAGCGACTGACGTCACGCTGCCTTCCTACAGCTCTCGTTTGCCTCATGGGCACCCTGCTTTTTCAGGCTCCGGTGGGTGCGGCGCAACGGGACCACAGCGCGAGCGAACGATTCCCGTCGGCTGCGGCGAAGCACGTCGAGGTCGACGTGGGGAGCCTGGATGTGCGGCTACGAACAGCAGACCTCACTCAGATCGAAGCGGACGTAAGGCTCCATATAGGCGGCACCGGAGAAGAAAAGGCCGAACGGTGGATCGAGAATCACACCCCCTCGTTCACCGATTCGGAAGACCATCTGCACATCACGGTCGAGCCTGCAAAGACCGGCTTCCTCGGTTTCGGGAGTCTCTCGGCCAGCGCACGCCTTTTCCTCCTCACGCCTGGCGACATCGTCCCCGACATCACCACGACCAGCGGGAGCATTCTGGTTCACGGCGATTTTCCAAATGCGCGTCCCCTTCATCTGCGATCATCGACCGGTGACGTGGACTTGACTGGAGCGGCACGATCGCTGGATTTCAGATCATCGGCGGGAGACGCCAGAATCGAGGTCATCCGCCCTCTAGAATCGATCACGGCTCGAACCGCCTCAGGTGACGTCAGCCTGACCGGCGGAGCACAGAGAGCGCGTGTGGACACGGCCTCAGGCCGGATCTGGCTCGAAAACCTTTCGGGTGATGTCGAGGTCAGTACTTCGACCGCGAAGATTACACTCAGCTGGGACCGCCTCGAACCCGATGCAATGGTGCGAGTCCGGTCTTCATCCGGCCGCGTCCAGCTCATCGTTCCGGATGGAGTCCGCCCACGGGGATCGCTGACCACCACCACCGGGTCGGTCCGTAGCGAGTTCCCGGGAGAGGTCACCGAAGGCGGCACGACGCTTCGTCTTGCCGGCGACGGCCCCGTCTTCGACGTCGAAACCGCCTCGGGAGAGATTCAACTGACCGTTGGCGAGGCCTGGGACTGATCAGAATTCCCGCGGAATCTTCAGATCGACCTCGAACTTTTTTTCAGAAATCGCGTTCTATTATGTGAGCCGCGCTGGCGGCAAGAGAGGTGTCCGACGATGAAGAAACTCGCACTGATGATGTCGATTGTGTTCGTTTTCGCGCTATCCGCCGACGCCGCGGGTCCGAAAACCCTGACACGGACCATCGAAGGCGGAGATATTGGGTTTTTGAAGCTCGACAGCGGAATCGGAGACATCACGATAACCGCCAATACCGATCAGAAGGACATCGCAATCGAGGTCATCCTGACGCCCCGTCGGGGAGGCTTTTTCTCATCCAAACGTCAGGCCGAGAGAGATGTCGATGCCGCGACCTTGGAAGCGGTGGTAGAGAAAGACCGTCTCAGTCTTTGGATCGAGTCGTCTGAAGACAAGGAGGACCGGCGTTTCGAGGAACAGTGGAACATCACGGTACCGGCTCGTCTGAAGATCCGGCTCGACCATGGTGTCGGCGACATCGAGGTTGACGGAGTTGTCGCCGGCGTGGAGCTCGACTCCGGTGTCGGAGACGTGGCAATCGAGGTTCCAGAGGGCAATGTGAACGTCGATCTCGGAGTCGGAACGGCGGTGGTTCGCGCACCGGCCATGGCATACGGTGCCGCAGAAGCCGCGGGAGGCGTCGGTGACGCACGCCTCACCGTCCACGGAAAAAAGGTCGACGGCGGAGGGTTCATCGCCAAAGCGGCCTCTTGGACCGGAGACGGCAGCTATCGTATCCAGGTCTCGGTCGGCGTCGGAGATGCCATCATCAAACTCGACTGACGAACCCTGGTTCGAATTCTGAATTCTGAATTCAAAATTCTAAATAACCGACGCCCCGCGGGCGTCTTGACTCACCTTCTCTTTCTCCGAGGTTGCAGGTGAAGGATTCAAAATCCAAAATGACGTGATGACGGGCTCGTCCGACGAGCCCAGTCAGAACGTCATCCCGAGCGGAGCGCCAAAGGCGCGAAGTCGAGGGATCTCTGTCCCAGGCCGAGGCGCACTACTGACGTGCCTACAGATCCCTCGATTCGGTCGCTACCTCACTCTGGATGACATCGCAGCGCCGGGCGGCATCCCTCATTCCGATTTCCGAAATCCTCATTCAAACTTCCTCCCTGCTACACTTCGATCGTTCGTAATCGAGGTCGAGGAGGGTGCTCATGGAGCCGTCGTCAGAATCCACCAAGGTCTTGCCCCAGAACGCATTTCGTGAGCTCGAGCCCGGCGAATCGTACACGCCTGTTGTGCCAGCCGACGATACGCGGCCGGAGGTCACGGCGCGGTCGGTGATCATCGGCGTCATCATGGTGGTGATCTTCACCTTTGCCGCCGCCTACATCGGCCTCAAAACCGGCAACGTCATCGAAACCTCGATCCCGATCGCGATTCTCGCAGTGTTCCTGGGCACGCTCTTCGCCCGCCGCAACAGCCTGCTCGAAAACGTGATCATCCAGTCGATCGGGCAGGCCGCGGGTGTGGTCGTCGCCGGCGCGATCTTCACGATCCCCGCGCTCTATATCCTCGATCTCAAACCATCGTTCCTGCAGATCTTCTTCTCGTGCCTGTTCGGCGGATACCTGGGCGTGGTGCTGCTTATTCCGCTGCGACGGTACTTCGTCAAGGACCTGCACGGCCAGCTCCCCTTCCCCGAGGGCACCGCCATCGCGAACGTCCTCGCGACCGGAGAAAAATCCAAGGGCTCGGCCGGGAAAGTGTTGTTGATGGCCTTCGGCCTGGGCTTTGTCTATGACCTTATCGTGGAATTCCTCCATCTGTGGAACCATCATCTGAGCTCGAAGGTGCTCTTCGGTTCCTTTGGACAGCGCATGGCCGACCTGCGTTTCGAGATTCGCCTCAATGCCACCGCAGTCTACTTCGGCCTCGGCTACATCATCGGAGTTCGCTACGCCGCCATCATCGCCGCCGGTTCTGTTCTTTCCGTACTGGTGTTGGTTCCCCTGATCTATTTCGCGGCCAACGGGTTGACGGTTCCCCTGACGCCGCCGGCGGTGGAATCGTTGATCGCCGACATGGACTCCGCTCAGATATTCGGAAACTACGTGCGCCCAATCGGTATCGGCTGTATCGCCGTCGCCGGAATCATCGGAATCCTCAAGATGGGAAAGATCATCGTTTCCTCCGTGTCGCTCGCCTTCAAGGGACTGGTCGGTGGAGGTGACGGCGGCGACGACATTCGCACCGATCGCGACATGCCCCCGCGCAACACCTTCCTGATCGAGATCGGAGCGGTCGTCGGCATGTTCCTGCTCTTCTGGTTCATCAGCGGCAGCGCTGCGACCGCTCTCGTCGGAACAGTCATCACCTTCATTCTGGCGTTTCTGTTCACTCCGGTGGCTGCACGGGCGATCGCGATCGTCGGCGTCAATCCCGTTTCCGGTATGACGATGTTGACATTGATCATTGCCTGCCTGGCTCTGGTCGCCACCGGCCTCGGAGGGGACGCGCTCGGGATGTCGGTTGCCCTGGTCGTCGGTTGTGCGGTCTGCACTGCGCTCTCCACGTCGGGCGCATTCATCACCGATCTCAAGGTCGGTTACTGGCTCGGGGCCAGTCCGTACCAGCAGGAGCGCTGGAAGTTTCTCGGGATCCTCGTCGCCTCCCTCAGCGTCGGCGCGGTGATCTGGGTGCTCGCTACCTCTTACGGATTCATGATCGCCGACGGCACCGGCCAGATGGTGGCCAACCCGGACCTTCCGGCACCGCAGGGCAATCTGATGGCGACCATCGTCTCTTCGGTGATGGGTGGCGAGCAACAGGCGATCGTCCTCTTCCTGCTCGGCGGCATCATCGCGGTGATGTTGGAGATGGCTAAGGTGCCCGCGCTGGCCTTCGGACTCGGCATGTACCTGCCGATCGAAATCAACATGGCGGTGTTTTTCGGAGCCGCGGTCGGACACTTCATTTCCAAGAGCGGTCGGACTGAAGCGGAACGAGAAGCCCGAAAGGAACAGGGCACCCTCATCGCCTCGGGGCTGATGGCGGGGGCCGCCATCATTGGCACCATTGGCGCCATACTCCTGCTGCCGCAGCTTGGTGAGTCGATGCTCATGGTCGATGTTCTCCACCACTCCGAACAGGGTGCGAACACCTTCGCCACCTGGTACGAAGGGCTGGGTGGTCAGCTGGTCAGTGTTCTCGGACTCGCGGCGTTGGTCGCGTGTTGTTACTTCCTGGCGAAGAAGGGTGCCGAGTGGCAGCTCGAGGAAGAAAGCGGCGAGGAGGCGTAAAGGACCGGAAGCCCAACCCGAGAATGAATTCTGACTCGCTGGGCCAGAAAAGGAGCGGAGGGGAAAAGGAGAAGAGGAGAGGCTGATTGTGCTCCTCTGCCCCTTTTACCCTTTTCACCTTCTCAGCCCCCCACCTCGAGCCGTGCCTCGAGGGCCTCGATCAGTTCACCTTCATTGTCGAAGACTGTCGGAAGCGGACGATGCGTGCCGGGAGGGGGTTTCAACACCCAGCTATTAAGGCACCAGACCGGGGTGCCGCTCTTCAGCGCGAGAGCAATTTCAGACAGGGTGCCCGGGCCGCCGCCAATGGCGACGCACAGATCTGCCGACAAGACGTTGAAGGCATTTCGTGCGCTACCCGAACCGGTATAGATCGGCAGGCGAACCCATCGATTGGGGTAGCCAGCGCCGGGTCCTGCGGTCGGCAGTACGCCCACCGTGATTCCCCCGGCCTCGGCAGCTCCCCGGCTTGCGGCCTCCATGACTCCGCGACCACCACCGGTCAGCACCACCCATTGTGCGCGGGCGGCGGCCGCTCCCACACGTTCGGCAATCGCGTTTTCCTCCGGCGACGCATCCGAAGGACCAAGAACAGCGAGGACATGGAATGGCGTTACATCGGATTGGCCGATTGTCTTCATCCCACCCTCATCCAATCCTCTTCAATTTTCAAAAAAACGCCCGGGCGTTGCCCGGGCGATTTCGAATGAAAATTGATGGACTACTCCATCACCACCAGGGTCACGCGGCGGTTCTGGGCGCGACCATCTTTGGTGGAGTTGTCGGCGATCGGCTTGTACTCGCCGTAGGAAATCGTGTTCATCCGGAACAGCGGCACACCGAGCTCCATGTTGAGGTACTGGAGAACGGCGTCGGCACGCTGCTGGCCGAGCTTGAGATTGTAGACCTCGCTGCCGATGTTATCGGTGTGGCCCTGGATCTCGACGTACGCGTCCTTCGAGATGCCCCTGACCTTGGCAGCAAAGGCGTCGAGAGCAGCCTTGGCGCCATCGGAGAGATTGGCGTGATTGAACGCGAAGGTCACGTCGTTCACCGCCAGGGTCTCTTCATACAGGAACTTGCCCTGCGCAAGCACTCCAGCCTCTTCAGCGCGCTTCAGCGCATCGTTGGCTGTCTCCGACAGCTTGGCGACATCGGCCTCGAGCTTGGCCTGCTGGGCGGCCAGGTCCGAGATGCCCTGCTGATTGGCTTCGAGGCTGTCCTGAATCTCGTGAATCTTGGTGTTGGTGACCTGGCCGTAGGTCGAAATCTGCTCGTTGACCCACGACTTGGTCGCGCAGCCAGTCAGACCAACTGTCGCCACCAGAAGCAGCACCAAAACCGGGGAAAGGGTTTTCCGCATCATCCACCTCCAAAATTAGTCGTTGCTCTATTTATTTTCTGCTGACTCCGACTAGCACGGCGATACTATAACACATTCTCGGGTGCAAGCCTCGTGTCTCATATCAGCGAGAATCCTTACCAGTCAATACATTTCAGCTCAGACACGTCGACCTCGGCGGCGCAATCGACGACGCCGTCCACCAGGCGCACCAGTACCGGGGTCTGCAGGAACCAATCGATGCCTGCCGGCAACTCGGCCATCTGGCACTCCGAACACGCGAAGGGTTGGAGGTTTTCGGTTGGGAAACCGTCGCGTTCCGGCACCGCGATGGCGGTCGTTGGAACGCGCAGTGAACCGCTGAAAAAAACCTCCATGAGCTCGTGACAGTGTTCGCAGTCCTTTCGATAAAAGATAATGTAGTGCGAAGCAACATCAATGTTTTCAGGGAGATTTCGAATCCAGGATGCGATCTCCAGCTGCCGGAAGGAGCGGCCGATCCAATCATCGTACTGCGGGAGGTAGTATCCATCGGACGGTAATTCGGAGACACCCTCGGTTCCCGTGCTCGCTCGCTCACTCTCTCCGTCTCCCGTTGCGGACGGAGCCGGTGCCGGTAGGCCGAAGGCGACGGCCACGCTCAGCACGGTCCACAACCCTGCGGCGACCACCCTGGTTGTCGGAAGAATTGGAGTCAGCCGGAGCCTCGGTTCGCCGTGTCCGAGAATCAATAATCCGAAGAGGAATGTGAGGTCCGTCACAAGTGTAACCCAGGGATTCACCTCGATCGCACCGAAACAGCCGCAGCTCGAAGCCCCCAGTAGCAGATCGCCGATCAGAACCGGTACGAAGGTGGCGAGCATCGCAATCCCGAGCCATCGGGCCAACGGTGGCAGCAGGATCATGACTCCGGCACCGATGAGCTCCGCCGCGATCGAAAACCTGAGGACGAATAGAAGATCGATGCCGAGTTCGCCACACCATTTGATGAGGGCAGCCGGCAGATGAACCGGGCTAAGGTCCATCAATTTCAAGACTGCTCCGGTCGCCAGCCACAGGGGCAGCAACACACGGGCCATCGCAACCGCGATCGTTCCTGCAGCACCCTTTTTCATTGCCTCAGCCCCATTCGGTCCTACATCCACGCTTGAATTCCTCCAGACCACACGAATTGCCGAACCAGGTTTGAGTTATGAGTTTTGAGTTCCAGCCCACCCGTATTGCGGCGTTGGGGTGGGCGGATGGCAACTCAAGACTTTGAACTCAACATTTTTTAACCTTCCGTATTCGTTTTACCGTTGATTTCGTCTCCAGGCGAAGGGGCGCGGAGGCTTTTTACAGATCGCTGACGTCGCCCCCGAGCCCTCCCCAGACCTCAGCCTCGACATCAGCCGCAATCCGGCGAGTTGCGCGCACGGCTTTGTCGGCGCGCTCGAGCATCGTCTTCGCATCCGGATCGTCAGCCATGTCCACGAGATTGATGCGCACATTCATCGCCGCTCCGAGGGCCGCCGCTCGAGCCATCCCGGCGCCCACTCCAGCGTCCGACGCCGACGCCTCCATACCGAGGTTCCGAGACTGGGCGCACAGCTCGGCGATCTCGGGGCACGCCTCCGCAACCTCGAGCGGCACCCTTGCCGCGCCAAGCGTCGCTTCCCTGACAGCTGTCTTCTTTTCGGGCCCCGTCACCCTGTTCGCCTCCATCAGAGCCTGGAATGACCAGGTATCTTCGTCGATCGCATCCAGGAGTTTCTGCTTGAGGGTCTGCGCCTTGATGGCGACCTCCTCGAGCTCTTCGCGCACCTCGGCGAAATCTGATTTCGGATGGGGTAAATTAGCCACCATCGCGGCCAATGCGGCGCCGAGTGCTCCAGCCAGCGCGGCGACCGACCCGCCACCAGGGGCCGCCGAGTCACGTGAGGTTTCATCGGCAAACTCCTGCAGCGTCATCGACGCCAGGGGGCGTTCAGCTGCCAGGATGTCCTCGATGATTTTCTCCTGAGGCTCGAATGCGGAAACCTCGCTCAAGCCGAGGGATCTGGCCGCGGTATGAACGATATCGGCTTCCGGAACGCCCCGCGAACGACCCATTCGCTCGAGGTAATAGCGGCCCGCCTCGAGGATCGCGCCCCGCGGGATCAGGCCGACGAGCTCTGATCCCGTCACCCTCAAGCCACGCTCGGTGGCACTTTCGACGCACGCCTCGAAGGCGGTATGGACCGGCGTCACGTCAAGGTCCACCAGGTTCATCGAAACTTGTGAGCAGCCATACTCCGGGATGTACCACCCGATGCCCCGGACGGCATTGAGCTTGCCGGGCTGTTGCACCATTTCCCCGTCCGGTCCGGCAACCGTGCGCCCCTTTTCCCGCACGTCGAATGCCACGCGGTTGGCCCAACGCTTGTCGGTGACATTCAGGTTGACGTTGTACGCGACAAGAAATTTGCGGGCGCCGGTCACCATTGCCCCGAATTCGGGTACGAATTCAGCCGGACCGTAGTCCGGGGCGAAGTCGGGATCTTCGAGTTTGGATGGGAGCGCCTCGTACTCGCCCTTGCGAATGTCAGCGAGCGAACGCCGTTCCGGTCGGGTCGCCGCAAACTCGTACAGGAATACCGGAAGACCAAGCTCCTTCCCTACCCGCTCACCGAGTCGGTTGGCGAGTTCGATGCAGTCGTCCATGGTGACGTCCGCCACCGGGACGAAGGGGCAGACGTCGACGGCACCCATCCTGCCGTGGGCGCCCTGATGGGTCCGCATGTCGATCAGACGACGTGCGGCCACTACCAGCTGAAAGGCGCCCTCGAGGACCGCCCCCGGATCCCCGACAAAGGTGATGACCGTGCGGTTGGTTTCGATCCCCGGGTCGACATCGAGCAGCTCGACACCGGAAACGGCCGCGGCCGCCTGGGCTACCTCGTTGTAGATCTCGGGGCGCTGTCCTTCAGAGATGTTCGGCACACATTCGACGATCTTCATCGGATCCTCCAGGCGAGGGCATGCTATGTCGACTACAGTCCGAAGGCAAGCAACATTCAAACGTTTACACGTTGTAACGTTTGAACGTTCCGCCCAACCACCCGTCAGGTCCGTGAGACCGAGGATCGACGGTTGAAAAACGTTCCAATGTTCTAACGTCTTAACGTCTTATCTTCCGTTTGCACCGACTGCTTCCAGGTCGGCGTCAACCATCATACGTACGAGCTCATCGAAGCCCACACGTGGTTCCCAGTCGAGTTCGCGCTGGGCTTTGGAGGCGTCCGACAGCAGCCGATCCACTTCGGCTGGCCGGAAGTATCTCGGATTTACCAAGACCCTTATCGCACCCGTCTTCCGATCGCGGCCGGTTTCTTCGGCGCCTTCTCCACTCCAATCGAGCTCGATGCCGACATGAGCGAATGCATGCTCGCAGAACTCACGCACCGAGTGATCTTCACCAGTGCCGATCACCCAGTCGTCAGCACGATCGACTTGCAGGATTCTCCACATCGCGTCGACGAAATCACCGGCGTAACCCCAGTCGCGGCGCGCTTCCAGATTACCGAGCGAGACCCAATCTCGTCGGCCGCTGACAATCTCCGCCACTGCTCGCGTGATCTTTCGGGTAACGAAATTCTCTCCCCGTCGGGGTGACTCGTGATTGAAGAGGATTCCGTTGGCCGTGAAGAGACCGTAGGCTTCGCGAAAGTTGACCGTTGCCCAAAAAGAGTAGAGCTTGGCAACCGCGTAAGGCGAGCGCGGGTGAAACGGGGTGTCCTCGTTTTGCGGCACCTCTGCCACCTCGCCGAAGAGCTCGGAGGACGAAGCCTGATAGAAACGAGCGTCCGGAACGACCTGTCGCACCGCTTCGAGGAGCCGGACTGTGCCGAGGCCCGTAACCTCGCCCGTGTAGGTCGGCATCGTGAATGAAATGCCAACGTGGGACTGAGCCGCGAGGTTGTAGATCTCGTCCGGTTTCACTTTGGCCAACACCGTGATCAGCGACTCGCTGTCGCCCAGGTCTCCATAGTGAAGGCGCAAATGGCGGTCACCTATCGCACCCTTGCGAAGGTGATCGATGCGACTGCGGTTGAAGGTCGAGGATCGACGCACGAAACCGTGCACCTCGTAGCCTTTCTCGAGCAGCAGCTCTGCCAGGTAGGAACCGTCCTGACCGGTGACGCCAGTGATCAATGCCTTTTTCATGCGGCGGAGTCTAGCAGAGGGATTGGGAAGGGGATGTGCTCTTCATCCAACCCGCTTCGGTGAGAACGATCGTCGACGCTTCGCATACCGTCTCCCGTCGGCGGTCATGGTGCCACTCTTCGCATCGTCCGCCCTCGAGCCGTCACTCGGCTGAAGGGCGACGAATTCAGACAATTCGAGGGTGGCACCGGTGTCGTCGAAGCGGTTTCGCGTCTCTCACGGGTAGGTCAGTCGATGCGGTAGTTCGGTGCTTCCTTCGTCACGACAACGTCGTGAGCATGGCTCTCTTTGAGACCCGCTCCGGTAACGCGGATGAAACGAGCCTTGGTATGGAGATCCTCGATCTTCGAGCAGCCGGAAAGTCCCATCCCGGCGCGGAGGCCGCCAACCAGCTGGGTCAGCTGATCGGCCAGCGGCCCCTTGAACGGAACCATTCCTTCGATACCCTCGGGCACGAGCTTGGCGAGGTCCCCGCCGCTCTGCTGGAAGTACCGATCTCCAGAGCCCTCGACCTCCTTCATCGCTCCGATCGAACCCATCCCCCGATAGGCCTTGAAGGTGCGGCCCTGGTAGAGGATCTGCTCTCCAGGCGACTCCTCGACGCCGGCGAAAAGAGAACCGATCATCACGACGTCCGCTCCCGCGGCCAACGCCTTGGCGATGTCTCCTGAGTACCGGATGCCCCCATCCGCGATGACAGGTATGCCCTGCTCCCTGGCCGCCTTCGCGCACTCCATCACCGCCGTGATCTGCGGCATGCCGGCACCGGTCACCACCCGCGTGGTACAGATGGAGCCCGGTCCGATACCGACCTTGATGGCGTCGACTCCGAGATCTATGAGGTCCCGTGCCGCCCCATCGGTGGCGATATTGCCCACGATCAACGGCGTATCCGGAAAATCTTTCTTGATCTTCTTCGTTGCCTCCATGACGCCCCGCGAATGAGCATGGGAGCTGTCGAGGCAGAGCACATCGACGTGGCGCTCGATCAGTGCCGCGCACCGCTCGGCAAGATCGCCGGTGACGCCGACGCCAGCCGCCACTCTCAACCTCCCGAGAACGTCCTTGCAGGCGTTCGGGTAGTCGTGAGCCTTCTTGATGTCCTTGACCGTGATCAGGCCCTTGAGGTTGCCCTCCTCGTCGACGACCAGGAGTTTTTCGATCCGATTCTGATGCAACAGGACCTTCGCCTCGTCAAGAGTCGTTCCGACCGGCGCAGTGACGAGGTTATCCTTGGTCATGAAGTCCGCGATCGGACGGTCGAATTCCGTGCAGAACCTCAGGTCGCGATTGGTCAAAATGCCCTTGAGCTGGCCGTGGCTGTCGATCACTGGTAGGCCCGAGATTTTGTAGCGAGCCATCACGTCCAACGCTTCGCTGACGGATTGCTCGGGGTGGACCGTCACCGGGTCCACGATCATGCCCGATTCGGACCGCTTGACGCGATCGATTTCTTCCGCCTGGCGCTCGATCGACATGTTCTTGTGAACCACGCCGAGACCACCATGCTGGGCCATTGCGATCGCCATGTTGGCTTCGGTCACCGTGTCCATGGCGGCCGAGATGATCGGCAGATTGAGGCCGATGCCGGTTCCGGTCAGTCGTGTCGAGACGTCGACCGCGTTCGGGTGAACCTCGGACCGCCACGGAACCAGAATCACGTCGTCGAAGGTCAGGCCAACCGGAATCTTGTCGTCCATCCCCTACCCTTTCTGAACGTTAGCCGCCCCGTGGCATTTTTTGTACTTCTTGCCGGAACCGCAGGGGCACGGATCGTTTCGGCCCACCTTTGGTTGGTTGCGTCGGACGGTGGTCGGCTTGGCGTCCGGCGCACTCACCGGCGTATTCGCCGCTCTCTCCTGTTGCGCGTGCGAAGAGGCCAACCCCTGTGCCTCGGGATGCGACAGGGTCGTGCTGACGCCCCTTCGTTTGAGTTGCATGTCTTCGACCGGCTCGGCGTGGTAGAGGAACTTGACAACGTGGTCTTCGATCCGCTCCCACATATCCTCGAAGAGAGCGAACGACTCCCGCTTGTACTCGACCAACGGGTTGCGTTGCCCGTAGGCCCTCAGGCCGATGCCCTCACGAAGGTGATCGAGGGCGAGCAGGTGGTCTTTCCACTGACGGTCAACCGTATCCAGGAGGAGGAATTTTTCGAGCCGGGCGAACTCCGCTTCCCCGAACTCCTCGGCTCGCTGCTCATAGTGGGCCTTCGCGCCCTCGACCAGCATTTCTTCGAGTTGCGGCCGATTGACAGTCGCCCAGTCCACACCGAGTTCTTCTACCGTAAGCCCGAAGTAACTGCGATACTCCTTCTCGAGGCCATCGGCCTCCCAATCCGCCGGATCACTTTCCTCGGGGCAGTAGTGATCCACCAGAGAGGCGATAATCTCGTCGACCACCCGCATGATGTAGTTTCGACCCTCGAGCCCTTCGAGAATCCGGCGCCGCAAGCTGTACACCGCCTCCCGCTGCTTGTTCATGACATCGTCGTACTCGAGAAGGTGCTTGCGGATTTCGAAGTTGCGCCCTTCGACCTGCTTCTGCGCGCGCTCGATGGACTTCGACACCATTTTGGATTCGATCGGGATGTCCTCTTCCATCCCGAGACGATCCATCATTTTTCGCACCCAATCAGATGCGAAGATCCTCATGAGGTCGTCCTCGAGCGAGAGAAAGAAGCGAGACGAACCCGGATCGCCCTGCCGGCCGCAGCGGCCACGGAGCTGGTTGTCGATGCGTCGTGATTCGTGGCGTTCGGTGCCGAGGATGTGCAGACCTCCCGCTTCGAGCACTTGTTTTTTCTGCTCGGCGCATTGCTCTTCATACCGGGCCAGCGCGCTGGAATACTCCTCCTCGTCGCTGGCCGGATCAGCTTCTATTCTGGCCAGGCTATCCGGGTTGCCTCCGAGCACGATGTCGGTACCTCGGCCAGCCATGTTGGTGGCTATGGTCACCGCCCCGAGTCGCCCTGCCTGCGCCACGATATCGGCCTCCCGTTCGTGGTATTTGGCGTTCAGGACGACATGCTTGATCTTTCTCCTCTGGAGGAGTTTCGAGAGCTTCTCGGAGTTCTCGATCGACACCGTTCCAACCAGCACCGGCTGCCCGTTGGCGTTGCACTCCTGGATTTCGTCGATCACCGCGCGAAACTTCTCCTTCTCGGTCTTGTAGACGACGTCGGCATGGTCAGCCCGAATCATCGGCATGTTGGTCGGGATGACCGACACGTCGAGTCCGTAGATTTTCTCGAACTCCTCGGCCTCGGTTTCAGCCGTTCCAGTCATGCCGGCGAGCTTGTCGTACATCCGGAAGTAGTTCTGCAGGGTTACCGTGGCCAGGGTTTGATTCTCGGACTGAATTTTGACCTTTTCCTTCGCCTCCACAGCCTGGTGGAGGCCGTCGGACCAGCGCCGGCCAGCCATCAGCCGTCCAGTGAACTCGTCGACGATGGTGACCTCGCCGTCTTTGACGATGTACTCCTTGTCGCGTTGATAGAGAGAGTGAGCGCGAAGCGCCTGATTGACAGCGTGCAGAATCTCGATGTTGGACGGTTCATAAAGGTTGTCCACACCGAGCATCTTTTCCGCTCGCGCCACACCCTGTTCGGTGAGCGACGCAGACTGCCCTTTCTCGTCGACCAAGTAGTCGCCGGTCACCTCCTTGTTCCCGTGCTTGTCCTCTATCTCCTCACCCTTTCGAAGCCGGGGAACGATGGCGTCGACCTTGTAGTAGAGGTCTACTGAAACTTCCGACGGACCGGATATGATCAACGGCGTCCGCGCTTCGTCGACCAAGATCGAGTCGACCTCGTCGACAATCGCGAAAACGTGATCGCGCTGCACCATTCGATCGAGCTCGAATTTCATGTTGTCGCGCAGGTAATCGAACCCGAACTCGTTGTTTGTGCCGTAAGTGATGTCGGCGGTGTAAGCCTCCTTCCGCTCGGCATCGTTCATCGAATTCTGGATGCATCCCACCGAGAGGCCCAGGAACTCATATATCCGGCCCATCCACTCCGCATCGCGCCGTGCCAAGTAATCATTGACAGTGACCACGTGGACGCCACGTCCGGTCAACGCGTTGAGGGCAACTGGGAGGGTCGCGACCAGCGTTTTGCCCTCTCCGGTACGCATCTCCGCGATGCGACCCTCGTGGAGGACGATTCCGCCCATCAACTGAACATCGAAATGGCGCATCCCAGTTGTCCGTTTACTCGCTTCACGGACGAGCGCAAACACCTCTTCGAGCTCGGGGTCGAGAAGCCCCTGCACCTTTACGCTTCGCTCACGCCGATCCTCCGGCAGGTCGGTGACCGCGGCCTGCACCCGTTCCCTGATCGCCTGGAATCGACTGCGCAGGGCATCGTCGTCGAGCGTTTCCAGTTCCGCTTCGTATGCATTGATGGCCTCGACAACCGGTCGCATGCGCTTCACATCGCGCTCGTGCTTCGACCCGATTACGAGCTCAATACCTTTCTCGAATAGGTTCATCCAAGACACCTCGTTGATGACAAAATGCCGGGGGAACCCCCGGCGCGACGTTTACTCCCGGATTCTCGGCACCGGCACCGTCGCCGGTTCTCGGCAGCCTAATCCAGCGCGCCGCCGAATGCAACGACACCAAGGTTTGATTTATGAATTTTGAGTTTTGAATTCCCATCCATCCCCCCGGTTTTCAGGGGTGGGTTGGGGGGATTCAAAATTGAGAATTGAGAATTCAAAATTGAAAAGGAGTTTCCGCGATGCAAAAACGCACCCCAAGGGGCGCGTGGAAAAGCTTCGGGTAGGTGCCGTCTAGAAGGCGTCGAGGATGAAGTAGAGCGGGTTCTTCGCCGCGCCATCTTCGTGAACCTCGTAGTGCAAATGAGGCCCGGTCGATCGCCCGGTGTTTCCAAGGGCACCGATCTCTTGCCCGCGGCTGACGACGTCACCTGGCTCGACATCGATTCTGTCCAAGTGACCGTACACTGTCGTGAAACCGAAATCGTGCGAGATGCGAACCGTCTTGCCGAGGCCGCCGTTACGCCCGGAGAACACCACGATACCGTCCGCCGGTGCCTTGATCGGAGTTCCCCGTCGAGCCGAGATATCCAGACCGCGGTGGAAAGCCAGTCGGCCGGTGAACGGGTCCTTGCGGCGACCGAAACCATCGGTGATCAAACCAAAGACCGGCGCGACTGTCGGTGTCGATGCAAGGACTTTCCCCTGTTCGCTCAATCGACCCTCGACCAGGTCCAGCTGAGCCTGAACCCAGCGACCTTGAGCTGTCAAAACCTCCGGGGATTCAGGGAGTCGGTCATACGGGCCTCCGCTTCCGACTCGGATCTGCGACCCTGCCGGACTCGCGAATCCCGCACCTGCCGACTCCATGCCCGCAGCAAGGGCGAGCCTGGCGGTCCGCTCCTCGAACTCATCGAGTCGGCCCTGCACCTCGGAGACCGTGACTTCGAGCTGCTGGTTGACCTTCGCGAGCTCCGCGTTTTCACTTTTCAGACGCTGCACTTCGAGCCGACGATTGACGGCGTTTCCGGTGAAGGCAATCGCTATCACCGAGAGAATCAAGGCGGTCAAAACGAAGCAGGACGCCATCACCAGAGTCTTCGTAGAGAACGAAAACTTGAGGAACCGCGCTTTGTTGTGGGGCACGATGATAATCGTGTTCATACGCCCGGGCATAGGCCCCCTCCTTCGATACCGGCATCGGCAGCCTCACACCGCCGGCGCTCAATGATTATCATTGCGCCGAACCTTGGTGTCAAATCAACGTGATGCAGGTCACAGAGCAGGTCACGAATCGTTCTCGGTATCGTTTTCAGAACTCGGGTTCTCCCCCCCATTCTTGCCCGGTTCCTTTACCGCCTTCCTCATCAAACGAACCATTTCGTCGAGCCGATCCTGGCAGGCAGCGAAAACGCTGCCCTCACTCCAGCCGTCTTTTTCGCTCCACTCTCCGGCCGGCTTTCCGGTCAACAACCCGATGCCATCGGAGACGTCGTCGACCGCCCAGATGGTGAAGAGACCTTCGGTGACCGAGTCCACGACCTCGTCTGAGAGATGGAGGTCGCCAACATTCGCGGCCGGAATCATGACCCCCTGACTCCCGGTCAACCCACCCTCGCTGCACACGCGATGGAATCCCTCGATCTTTTCGTTGACGCCACCAATCGCCTGGACGTATCCGTATTGGTCCACCGACCCAGTGACCGCAACATCCTGTCTGATCGAAATCCCGGAAATCGCCGACACGATGGCATAGATTTCGGTGGAGGATGCCGAATCTCCGTCGATGCCGCCGTACGACTGCTCGAAGGTGATCGAACAGGACATGGTCAACGGTGATCGGCGAGCGAAGGTACCCCGCAGGAATCCCGTCAGAATGCTGACGCCCTTGCTGTGGGTCGGCCCGGAGAGCCCCGCCTGCCTCTCCACATTGACCACGCCATCGCGGCCGAGCCCAACCTGCGCCGTGATCCTGGAGGGCTTCCCGAACCGGTGGTGGCCGAGGTCGTAGACCGCGAGCCCATTCACCTGGCCGACGGCGGCCCCGCTGGTTTCGACCCTGATGATCCCCTCTTTGATGAGCTCGTGAGATCGGTCCTCGGTGAGGGAATGCCTTCTCCTCCTCGCCCTGCGAGCCTCGATCACATGCTCCGCCGACACCATTTTCGAGCTCGCAAGACCAGCGCGGTAGGAGGCCTCCCTGAGAATGTCTGCGAGGTCCGAGAAGCGGCTTGAAAAACGCCGCCGCCATTTGCCGATTCGAACAGCCGCTTCGAGCATCGCAGACATACCGCTACGGTCGAGATCCCTGAGACCCTCCTCCACGGTCACTCTTCGAAGCACGGACAGCACGTCTTTTGCGTGGTCCTTCGACGCGGTCAAGACCATGTCGAAATCTGCGAGGACCTTGAAGATCTTCGGAAAATCCGAGTCGTATCGGAAGAGGAGGTCGTAGATCGACCGGCTCCCGATAATGATCACCTTGACGTCGATCGGCACCGGTTCCGGCTTCAGCAGGGCAGCCCCCAGGACCAGGCTCTCGAGCGACTGGATCTGGACGCGCCTGTACTTGAGGGCACGCTTCAGACCCGGCCAGACACGAGGCTCCAAAAGGACATCATCGGCGTTGAGTACCAGAAAACCACCATTCGCACGCATCAAAGATCCGGCGCGAATTCGCATGAACGAGGTCGCGGCCTCGCCGGACTGGGTCAAGGTGCGTTCGATGGTGCCGAACAGATTCGTGTACGTCGGCTCGGTTTCTATCACCACCGGCCGCCCGCTGACATCGGTATTGTCCACCACCAGGTTGACCCGCCAGCGGAGGAACCGATCGCCGCCCATGGGGACATCTTCCGGCGACACCATGAACAGTTCGAGGTTCTCCCCGAGGTCGGTCGCAACATCATCCAGATAGGGGTTGGCTCGAGGGTCGCCGACATCCTTGCGGATCCTCTTGACCGCTTCATCGAAAGATGGCTGGAGCAGCTTTCGCCGCACGTCTTCGACACGTTCCTGGGTCATCCGCCTGATTTCGGCGACCTCCTGGAAGACATCACGAAACTTCTCCGAAAGCTCTGCGTGAGTCTTTCGAAGACGTTCCACGTCTTCGGTGGAGAGCTTGCCCTCCTCCAGCAACTCCTGGATTTTTTCGAGCGGTACCGGCTGCTCATCGACAACCGGGAGAATTTCGGGCCGGGTAACGAGCCCGGCTTGCACCTGAACCAGAACGAATCCGGCATCGGCGACTTCTTTCTCGAATGCCTCGATCACCTGACGTTCTTTGCGCTGCAGCGGTTCGACGGCTCGGTCGATTCTCGAGCGGAAATCACGATCGTTGAGAATCACTGGGAGATTCGTCGAGAGATCTTCGATCAGCTCTTCCATCCCCTCCTTGAGGCGGAAACCCGCGCCAGCTTCGAGAAAGATCGCACTCGGCTCTTCCGGTTTTCGGAAGTTGAAGACGAAGCAAATGTCCTCCGGTCTGTCGTCAGCTTCGGCCAGCTTTTCGACGAAGCTTTTGATCGTAGTCAGCCGGCCGGTCCCGGACATGCCGGTCACGAACACGTTGAATCCGATGCCTCTCATGGCGAGACCGAAGGCAATCGCCTCCACGGCGCGGTCTTGGGCGACAATCGTGGAGGCCGGTTTGATCGACGTCGAATCTTTCCTCGGCAACCAGCCGGCCGGACATCGCCAGGCGAGGTCTTTCGGCTTCAGTTCGCGGATCATGATGACTCCTTCTTCGAATCCTTCATCGACAAGAGGGCCGGAAGCAGAGTAATGCCGAGAACCGCGGTTGACAATGCCCCGAGGATGGCGGCACCTCCGACCGACCTCAAGCCCGGATAGTGTGAGAGCACGAGTGAGCCGAATCCAACCACAGTCGTCAGCGCAGCCACCGCGATCGCCTTGGCCGTTTCCGCGACAGCGTTTGGGTCACCTCCCGACTCGTACCACCGGTGGAGAAGATGAACACCGTAGTCGACCCCAATACCGACAATCATCGTCAAGACAAATATGTTGAAGAAATTGAGGCGGAGACCGATGAATGCCATCGCTCCAAGCATCCACACCATGCCCACGAAGAGGGGCAACAGGGCGAACAGCGCGCGGAACGGCCCACCGAGATCGGCCCACAAGAGCAGAAAGACGATCACGATTCCCAGAACCGCGGCGGCGATCGCGTCATCCCATACGATTTTCCGAAGCTCAGCCGATATGACATTTGGCCCGGCCAGAACCGCATCCTGGTGACGCGACAGGAATTCCTGCATCGCGGGAGAGGCGCCTCGTCGCCATTTGCCGACCGGGGGATAACAGTAGATTGCCGACGACACCTCTCCGTCGGCCGCCGCAACGTACCGCTCGACAACCCGGGCAAGCGGTGTGCCCTCGAGATCCGAGAGCGAGAGCAGATCTCTCCTCCCGAGACTGGTGACCAGATGCTCGATGCCCTCTCGGAATGCTGACGGGTTGAGTCCGGCGCCGCGGAGGGCATCCTCGAAACGGAGGTCCAATCCGTCAAGCGCCGGCTCGGCCTCTTCGAGGCGCCTGATCAGCTGCCGCTGCACCTCTTCGGCCGGAATAATATCGGCGATGGTGTCGATACCAACCAGGGATTCACCATCGACGAGCTGTTCGAGCTCGGGCAGAACCGCGCGGCTCTTGGCCAGCGCTTCGGCTTCGGTCGAGCCGTCGAAACGCAGAATCATCGGCGAAAACCGGAGATCGAACGCATCCATGACTTCCTGGCGGAGCTGGATCGCTCGGTTGTCTCCGGATCGCATGTTGCGAAAATCGTCGTCCCACTTGAGCCGGTGGATACCAACACCGAGAATCAGGGTCATGAAGATCGACAACATAATAACGATGCGCGGGCGACGGAGGCTGGCGCTGCACAGCAGGTCGGATCCGAACGAACGCAGGTAGAGAGAACGGTCCCGGCGGACTCGCTGCTGAATGAGCGTGAGCAAAGCGGGAAGCAGGAGAAACACTGTAATGACAAGCAGGAGGATCCCGCTCCCGGTGAGAAGCCCGAGTTCCCACAGGCCGGCAAAATCGGTGACGAGGAACGAGTAGAACGTGGCTGCGGTCGTCACCGCACCCAGCAGTACGCCAACACCCGTAAATCGTCCCATCGCATCTACGGCATCTTCGTGAGAAGCCCCCGAACGTCGTTCTTCGACGTAACGCGCGAAGAGGACGATGACGAAATCGATACCGAGGCCGATTACCAGTCCTCCGAATGCCGAGGTCAACGAGTTGATACGCCCCAACGCGATTGCACCGAAGGAAAACGTGAGTGCGATTCCGGTGACCAACGGGAAGAAGGCGTAGACGAGAGCTGCGCGGCTTCGAAAAGCGAGCAGAAACAGCACCATCACGCCTGCAAGGGACGAGATCAGGCCCACCACCATGTCTGATGTGATCAGCCTGGCGTCATCGAGTGCCACCACATAACCGCCCGTGAACTCGACCTCGGGTGCCGAAGGCTCGCCACGCTCCTCGACCCAGGTTTCGGAGACTTCTTCCACTCGTTCCTCGAGGGCCGCCACCAGGTAGCGGTCGAACTCCAGGTCCTGAGCCGGGCGAACCGGTTTGGCCATCATTAACAGAAACCGTCGGTTGTCGTCGATCAGGCAGCCCGTATCGGAATCGACGCGCACACCGACCCCGCCGAGTCGGACCCTGGCGAGGATCTTCGGCAACATCCCTACCGGGTCGAGACGCAAGAGATCCTTGGTCACGAGGCTTTGCGGAGCCATCAATTGCGCCCGCAGGCGAACGGCGACTTTTTCGAGCCCACCATCTTCTAGGCTGCGCAGCACCTCGTCGAGCTCCGACGGCTCGAGGAAGAGGGCGGCTCGATCAAGCAGCGGAATTGCCGCCTCTGCAGTGCTGTCGACCCGGTACTCGACCCAATCGATCTTGTCCCAGGTGCGAAGGTTTTCGGCCAGGAGGCCGGCAAACTCGATAGAGCTTTCCAGCGGACGGTCATCCTCCAGATGAATGACCGCCAGCAGCGTGTCAACCGAACCGAAACGATCGATGGTTGTTTTGAATCCCTCGACGACCGGGTTGTCGCGCGGAACCAACGACAGAATGTCGGTTTCCACCTGCACACTGGACGAAAGCAGCAGAGCGACTATCCAGGCCAGCACCGCTCCGGCTGCAACAATCTTCGGATGCCGGCGCCCGATGCGAACCAGATGAAGGGGCAGCTGCCGTGGCAGCAGCCCTCGGCTCACGCCGATTCCTCCATCAACACACTGCGGTTCTGCCAGAAGTAAACGACCATCGAGGCCACGGTCAACACGACCGTGACCCAAAGGCATATCATGGCCACAAGATCCCAACGATCTGAATTCAGACTGAAGATCAGAATCGACACGGTTATGATCTGCGCCGTGGTCTTTGCCTTTCCGAGCCAGTTGGCGGAGATCGCGATCCCTCGTTCCAGTGCGATCAACCGCAGCGCAGTCACTGCAAACTCCCGGCCGACGATCAGGGTCACCATCCACGCCGGAACCTGCTGCAGTTCTACCAACGAAATGAACGCCGCGCTCATCAACAACTTATCGGCGATCGGGTCGAGCATCGCGCCGGTCGTCGTGATGGACTCGGTACGGCGGGCTATAATTCCGTCTAGGGCATCGGTAAGGGCCGCGAGCAGGAATATGCCCAGACCCCAGTATTCCTTGTCAGGTACCTCGGTCAGCAGGACAACCACCAGGAGTGGCACCAGAAAGATGCGAAAAACGGTCAAGAGATTGGGTATGTTCCACACCTTGTGCCCCCTTTCGGCCCGGCCCGGGTCGTGTCATCCTGCTGCCCGTTGGTCGAACACGATACCACTACCGCACGTCAAAACATCGGGCCCCGCCACGACCGCAGATCTCGCACAAGGAATCTCCAAATACCCTCGACCATGCGGGTAACCTCTCATTGCACCAACCATCCTTCGAAGGAAGCGAGCCACCGATGCGCCAGCTGCGGGAAATGGCTGTGCGGGGGATGTCTCCAGCGCTATCACGGCCGTGTCTTCTGTGGTCGCAAATGCCAGGCCATCGGCGCTATTCGTGATAGCGCAAGAGCCGTTCTCGACTTTGCGCGGCAGCCAATTCATCCTGCCTGGGCAATAGCCATCGTGGCCGGTGCCGCGGCCCTCCTGCTCTCGGCCGTCGGTATCAAGGTCGCCGAACTGGTTGAGGTCAGCCGAAGTGTAGACGGGAGTGTGCCCAGCGGAGCCGGGCAGGTCGACATTTCGGCCAGAATCTTCGTCACCGAACAGGGCGTTGGGGTCGAGGCAGACGGGTTGCCGGCGAGCTCGGTCTTGCTGCTCCGGGATGGCAACCCGGTCGGCGTGATCGTACTCGACGATGAAGGGCACGGGTCGATAGAACAGTTCGATCTCGCGTCGGGAGAGGGACCACTTCAAATCATCCCCGTCACGGAAGCAGGCCTCGAGCTCGTCCTCCCGACTCCGACCGCGACACCGTATCCAACAGCGACGCCAGAACCCTCCCCGACCGAAACGCCGGAGCCGGCACCGACTGACACACCCAGACCAAAACCAACCGGAACGCCGCGACAGGCAGCGCGTGCTCTGGTCGTCTCGCGGGGCATCACATCACGGGCAGCTCCTACACCTATCATCGCGCCACCCGTTCTCCAGCTGGTTCAGGACGCCGGGCCCCGGATCGCCATTACCTTCGACGGAAACGCATCGAGCAATCGCACTGCCGAGTTGCTCGACCTTCTGCAACGGCAGGAGCTCGAGGTTACGATCTTCGTCACCGGCCAGTTCATCGAGCGCCATCCCTCAATCATTCGCCGTGCAGTGCTCTCCGGCCACGAGGTCGGCAACCATACCTACTCGCACCCACACCTCACGACCTATGCCAAGAATCGGCGGCATCAACTCCTGCCCGACGTCACCAGAGAGTCGCTGCAACGAGAACTGCGACGGACTGAAGAAGCGTTCGCCAATGCCACCGGACGGGTCATGCAACCGCTGTGGCGGTCGCCTTACGGAGAGGAGAATCGGACCCTCCGGGGGTGGGCCCTCGAAGTCGGTTATCTCCACGTTCGCTGGAGCTCTCTCCAGGGAGCCTCACTCGACTCTCACGACTGGGTCGCGGACGAACATTCGTCGCTCTACAAAAACTCACGGACAATCATGGATCGGCTGATCCAGTTCCCGAAGCTCGAGGGCGGCATCATTCTCATGCACATGGCGACTGAACGGGAGGAGGCTCCATGGAAGGAGCTGCCGGTATTTCTCGATGCGCTCGACTCTCGTGGGCTTGAACCGACCACCGTGACCCAGCTTCTCGAGGCCTCCCCGACCTGGCGCAAATGGCTTCGCCGAGCCGAGGAACGGCATCGCCAGGTCAATGGCGGGTGAGGCAGCCGGCTCAACCGCAAAAACACCAAGGCACCAAGACATCATGAAGCCTGCCCACCCCCGTGATCTGCGATTTCGTCTTCAGCGGGCGGGCTCGGCTTCGCCGCAATGCGGCTACGCCGTGATAGATGGATTTGTGTCTCTGTGGTGATTCGGGCGACCTAGAGACCGAGGAACTCCATCGTCGCCGTGCGCCCGGCTTCGACGAACTCGTCGAAGCGACTCCACTCGGCCCACCTTGCATCCCCGACGCCCGGCCGAATGACTTGGGTCGCTGCGCGGAGCTGCCGGCAACGAAGAAGACGTGCGGTCATCATTTGCGTCCGCATCATGGTGTCGAGCACGAGGTCATCCGGACGGAGCGACGGCACGTCGAGCGAGACGTCGACCGCAACGACTGGCCAACCCTCGTCTCGCGCCGCAACCGACGGAATCTCCGCGACCACTCCCCCATCGACCAGGGGCTGCCCTTCGATTTCGACCGCCGGCACCATGCCCGGAATCGCACTCGACGCGACCAACGCCGGCCGGATCGGTCCCGATCGCAACCTGACCTCGGCGCCGGTCTCGAGATTCGTGGCAACAACCACCAATGGCTTCGAAAGCTCGGAGAACTGCGCGTCGGGGATGAGAAACTCCAGCGCCTCCACCAGGGCCGCATCATCCAACAGTGTGCATCGATTCATTGCGAAGGAAATCACCACCCGGTTTCGAATTCGTCGTGCCACCTGGATCAGCGGATGCTCCTTGGCGTCGGCGTCCGGTACCCGTCCGATCGACCTCACCGCGGGAATCAGATCCTTGTCGAGCGCTTCACGCCACAGATCAGTTGCGCGGCTCGCGGAACCGTGCGCCAGATACATGCCACCGACGACGGCTCCCATACTCGTGCCGGCGATCGCACGGACCGACAGCCCGACATCGTCGAGGGCCTGGAGAACTCCGAGGTGGGCAAAGCCACGCGCCCCACCACCTCCGAGTGCCAGGACAGGCGGCCGAAGCCGCCAAGTCGCGCGCGTTATGTGTTCTCTGATTCTCACCACGGCCTACCGCCGACGTTTCAACCCTTTGTCGATCGCCTCGACCCGCGCGCGGATTTCTTCGCCACGCTTTTCGGGGTCGCCTTGACCTTCGGTTTCGCGGTCGATTTCTTCGACGTCTTGCTCTTCGCGCCCGAACCTCGATGAGACCCGCCGGCTTTCTTTCCAGCGTTGGTCGTACGCGAAGGGCCTGGCTTTGCGCTCTTTTTAGTGTTAGAAACCTTGGTCTTCTTTTTGGACTTCGGCCGGCGGCGCTCCATTTCGGCGATTAATCCGAGCAAGGCCTCGTGAACACCTTCCGCTACCCGGCGACTCTTGTCGGATATGTTGTTCAGGTCGTCGGTACTGCCACGCGGATCGATGTCTGCGATCCGGTCGCCCTTCTTGACCGGCACGCCGTCTCGCAAGAGTCCTCGAAGTGCACCCGAAATCCTCGCCGTAACCGGGTACGAGGCATCCACCGGGACCCCCTGCCTAAAATCCTCGACCCCGTACACGGAAACTACGGTTCCGATTCGCTCACCACGGTCAACCATTCCGCCGATGCGGTGCTGGGTGAAGAAGATTCCGTCTCGAATCGCCTTGACAGCTCGCTCTCCGCCATAACCCATGATCTCGGCCGGCGGTTCATCGCGAAGCCGCTGGCCGGTGTCCTCGAGGACGGCGCCCACCTGGGGGCCGCGAACTGTCTCGACCACCGCGTCACAGTCTTTTCTCGCGACATATCCGGGTCCGAGAGCTATCACCACCGGGGCGATCTCGCGCTTCAGGCCCCAGTTCTTCCGCAACATTGCTGCCTCTATGAAGATCTTCGGCTGCCAAGCATGGAGGACTTCATCGAGATCCAGAGCCGCTATCGCGATCGCCCCCGCTTCGTTGGCCACCTCCGCCTCATGTACGTTGCGGACATAACGTCCAGGCACCCCCTGCACCGTGGTCGTGCCGTCGAGGATCGCTTCCGAGAAACAAACCTGTCGCCGTACGGCCTTCGGGTATCGCCGTTCGAGCATCAAAATGTTTTTGAAACCCTGCGTGTAAAGGTGGTGTGCGGTGCCCGACGCCAGCTCGCCGGCGCCCCGAATCAACACGCGGTAATCGCTCGGCTTCATCCGACCCCCGAAAAAATCCGTGCTCCCCTATTCAACCGTGTCGGCACATTCTAGCCTGCGTTTACCGAGCTGTCACGCACTGATTTTCAGGCCTGGGAATCGAGGCCCGAAACGCGGCCTCTACATCGAGTTCGAGCGACTTTATCTCCGGGTGGAGGCTTCAGGCCCTGCGCTCGCGGGCACAGAGACGTAGACGGTCGCAGGGGCAGGCAAACCTATTCCTCGAGAACCCGGATATCAGGAAGGTTCCGGTACGCCTCCCCGTAGTCCAGACCGTAACCAACCACGAAAAGATCTTCGATCTCCGTTCCCAGGAAGGCAACATCGACCTCGACCTGCCTCCGGGAAGGTTTCGACAACAGAGCCACTACCTGGATGGATCTCGGATGCCGAGCCTCGATCAGCTTGACGACATCGGTCAGGGTGACTCCCGTGTCCACGATATCCTCGACGAGGTACACGTCCCGGTCGCGAACATCGACGGTGATGTCCTTGACCAACACTACCGAGCCCGAGGAGGTCGTGCTGGCTCCGTAGCTGGACACCTGAATGAAATCAATTTCCAGAGATTTCTGGATGCGCCGGGTGAGGTCGGTGAGGAAGAACACACATCCCTTCAATACGCCAATGAAAACCGGCGCCTTCCCTGCGAGATCCGCCTCGAGTTCGCTCGCCAACCGATCGACCAACTCTTCGATCTGTTTACGGCCCAATACGATCTTTCCCAACATAGAACCCTCACTTTGTACGTCGCATCGAAACGTTGTATCCTGAGTTGATGCAAACTCCCGAGACGCAGTCCCTGAGCGCCCGGTACACCAGGCTTTCCGACCGCTTCAGGTCTCTGTGGACGTTCTACCAGTTCCTGGGTGGTGTGCTCAAGCACCTCGGCGAGGGGACGATGCCCTACAGCTACGATTTCCAGGCTCTTCATCGAAGACTGGAAGATCTGGTGCACACGATTGGAATCGAAAGCCCGGTCAATGCGGCGCCGGAACTCGATCAGCTCGAGCGAGAGATGAATCGAATTCAACGCGAAATGGACCGCATCGAAAGCCAGTTCGCGCCTTCGACGATGCGAAAGTTTTTCGATCACATCAAGCGCCAGGACGAAAAGGTCCTCTCCGCCCTGCTCAAGTTCTATCTGATCTCGAGCCAGTTCGAGCAGGACACCCTGGACAAGCTCGACATCCTGTTCACACGCATCGCCGAGGAGGTCGGGGAGGACGGCCGAATCACGGTCAAGGACACGAACGACCTGCTGGTGAGCTTCAAGCACCTGACGACCTTCATCGAATTGCCGCCGCTGCCGGCTGCCGAACAGGCGCCTCTCATCGATGCGGTGAAGGCCATTCGAGAGGAACTCGAGTCGATCGAAGACTATCCGTCACTGGTCGAATCGAAGGTCTACGAGAGGTATCGCAGCCTCAAGCAGCGCCTCGGCAAGACCGCCATGCATCCCTCGATTCTGAAAGAGATCGTCGTCACCAACATCGAAGCGAAGAACCGATTCAAAGACCTCTACGAGGCGGAGGAACGGAAGGTCGTCGAAAACACAAACCGGATTTTCGACATCGAAAGATACCTCGAAAACCACCCGGAATTGGCGAGCGAAGACCTCAAGAGGCAACTCGAGGAATTCCGGACGATCCGAGTCCGTTATGAGGCGAGGGCTCGAAAGGACAACGTCAAACGGGATGACATCGCCGAGATGACCCGAGCGATGCAGGCGGTCCTCGCAAAATTCGATCCGGCTTCCAAGCGCCCCATTATTGCGGACGCCGAGGGCGCCCCAGTTTCGACAACAGCCAGGACCGCATCCCACAAGATCATTCCGCCTGAAGATCCGGAATCGGGCCTGGACGAAACATCTCAGACGCGGCAGCCGGATGAAACGTCCCTCAGCGAGATCTTGCCTCCAGACCCGCTCCTCAACGAGACTCTTCACAAGATCATGTTCGCGCTCGAAATGATCGTTTGGGACCGGCTTCCGAGCCAGATCGCCACCGCACCGGAAATTCGAAATCTCAACCTCGAACCGAGGGAGATCGAAACCTATCGCAAGCTCGCCGAGGCGAAGGTCGAAAAGGGCACTCCGGAGTGGGATCTCGATCGGTTCTTTCTCACGAGCGCCGCACTACGGGTGAAGATGGAGGAGGAAACGAACGAGATCGCGCGGCTCGAGAATGCCAACAATCCGGACCGTCTTTTCGAGGTTCTCGAGCACTCGGCTCGAAGTCTCGATAGGGCACGCGATACCGACCGGCGTTTCCAGTGGTACATCGATGACATGCTGTTTCGCGGAGACACCCAGCAACTCGAGACCATATACCGATCCCGTTTTCGTTTTCTCCACGCCTACTCGGCCCTGTGGCTTGCTCATCAGAAAGCAGGCGGGCTGACTCCCCTCTGAGCCCGTTGAACAACCGACCGCGAACCGGGTTTGCAGCGCCGTACCGCGCCGTTCGGCACACTATGAAAAGGAGTACCCTGAGCGCGGACCGAGGATGTGATGAAGAAGGGTCTTTACGGTAGCTCCGGGTCATCGGGCGACGGCGGAATCCTCTCGAGCCGGCGTCTCGATTTTTCAGATGGCTGGCGGCCAGCCGGCCCTTTGTTGCGTTTGGCGGCGACGCTGCTCGACATGGCCGTGTACTGCAGCCTGTGCGCGCTGTTGGCACTGCCAGTCAGTAGGAAATTCGAATGGAGCGCCGTCTGGGGGGGAATCGATCAGCTCGCCCGGGCGACGGCCGACCCGCAGTGGCTGGCACACGCCAGCGGCATTCTCGGTCTTTGGATCGCGCTGTGGTGGTGCTACTTCGTGGTCGGCTGGGGCCTCCTTGGAGCGACACCGGGGAAGTGGGCGGTGGGGCTGAGAATCGTCGACTACCGCCAGCGATGCCCCATAGGTCCTTCCCGCGCGCTTCTCCGGCTCGCTGCATATTGCGTCAGCTCGATGACGTTCGAATGGGGGCATCTCGTAATGCTGATTCGGCATGATCGCCGGACCCTGCACGATATCCTGGCGGGCACACGAGTCGTGCGGAGGTCGGCGCCGGCAGTGGATATCGAGGTCGTAGGGGAAATCGACGAGAAACTGACTGATGACGATTCGGATTGATTGCGGGCTTAATCCGGTCTTCTCACCAGGTTAACGGCTGGACGGCCTTACGGCTCAACGGCTCTCCATTCGAGCTGAAGTCGCAGAACTGGCGATATGGGTGCCGTCGGGCCGTGGGAGGGGGGCGGGGGAACCCGTCGAGCCGTCTACCGGAGGAAACCCTGGAGGGAATGCTTCCTGTGCGACCGGCGAAGCTTGTTCAGGGCACGGCTCTCGATTTGGCGCACCCTCTCCCGCGAGAGTCCCATGACGTCTCCAATCTCGCGCAGGGTCTTGGGCTGGTCATCGGCGAGGCCGAACCGTAGTTCGAGTACTTTTCGCTCGCGCTCCGGCAGCTCGGCCAATGCATCGGCGAGCGCTTGCGCAAAACTCTCGCGCAACAACAGCTCGTCTGTGTCCGGGAGCCCGGTCTGCTCGAGGAGATCTCCGAGTTCCGAGTTGCCCTCGGAGTCGACCGGCTCATTGAGGGACAGCGAAGACCGCGCAGCACGCGAAAGCACGCGGACTTCGTCGACGCTGATCCCCAGCTCTTCAGAAAGCTCCTGGTCGGTGGGAGCGCGCCCGAACCTCTCGGCCAATAGCGAACGGATTCGCTCCATTCGATACAACATGTTGGCTTGCTTCTGAGGTAGTCGGAAGGAACCGGCGTGCTCGGCGAGAGCGTGGAGGATCGCCTGCCGAATCCACCACACCGCATAGGTAATGAATTTCACATCATGACCCTCTTGCGAGGGGTCGTATTTCTTTGCCGCCTGAATCAGGCCGAGGTTTCCTTCGTGAATCAAGTCGAGGAAAGGCACGTTCGGATTACGGTAACGCTTGGCATAGGCGACCACGAATCGAAGATTCGACTCGACCAACTCTCGGACCGCGTCCTCGTCACCAGAGTGGACACGCTCAGCGAGCTCGATCTCTTCGTCGTGGGTCAGCGGAGGGTATCTGGCAATTTCTTTGAGGTAGCGACGCAGCGTCGCGACCTCGGCATCCCGCGTAGATCCGCCACGCTGGCTCATTCCTTGTCCGAAACCTTGAGTGTCGTGGTTTCGACCTTCACAAGTGAGTGGTATCGAGGGACCTCGGTGTGTTTCTGGACTGTCCGCCGGATCAGATTCCCCATCAGCTCGTTTTCCTCCTGAAGCCGCCTGATCTGTTCCTTCAGATTGAGGATGATGTCCACTCCTGCCAGGTTGACTCCAAGGTCCCGGGTCAGGGTGAGTATTGTTTCAAGCCGTTCGCAGGTCTTCTCATCGTACAATCTGGTATTGCCCCGCGATCGAGTCGGCTGCAGCAATCCCTCTCTCTCCCAAAGACGGAGGGTCTGCGGGTGAACGTTGTACCTTTCCGCCACCCAGGAGATCATCCGGTACTTCGGTTTTGCTTTCATTTCCGTCCTCCACCTTGAAGGCCGAATACCCGTGGCGGTCACCTCGGACGACCAACTCTTCGACCGTTGCGGGGTGGTGCTGGGTTCACTGTACCACCACCGAGATGATTCGGGGCCGGCTGCGGACAGCCGGCCCCGGGGTCCTGCACAGCGTTATCAGACCTAGAGGTCCTGGCCGTCAATTCCCTTCGTCGGCATCGACGTCGACATACTCGGCGTCGATGACATCATCGTCTGCAGCGGTAGAACCGCCGTCACCTGCTGACTGCTCGGGGCTAGCCGCTGTCGGGCCTCCATCAGCAGATGCACTCTGATAGAGGACTGCGGCAACCTGATGGCTCGCCTGTGTCAGTCGCTCGAGCGCCTGCTCCATCTGATCGGCCGAGCCCTCCTCGAGGGTTTTCTTGGCCTCTGCAATAGAATCGTCGGCAGCCTTGCCGTCCGCATCCGACAGCTTCTCTCGATTCTCGTTCACCAGCTTCTCGGTCGAGTAGATCAGAGCGTCGAGCTTGTTACGGGTTTCGATCTCTTTGCGCTTCATCTCGTCCTCTGAGGCGTGAGATTGTGCCTGGTCGACCATGTTCTTGATCTCCTGGTCGGAGATTCCGGAAGAGCTCGTGATCTGAATCTTCTGCTCTTGACCTGTTCCACGGTCCTTTGCCGAGACATGCAGGATGCCGTTGGCATCGATGTCGAACGCGACCTCGATCTGAGGCACGCCGCGGGGTGCGGGCGGGATGCCAATGAGGTGGAATCTACCCAGGGTGCGGTTGTCCGCAGCCATGGTGCGCTCTCCCTGCAGAACGTGGATCTCGACCTGATTCTGGTTGTCGTCCGCGGTCGAGTAGACCTTCGACTTGCGCACCGGAATCGTGGTATTGCGCTCGATGACCACGTCCGTCACACCACCGAGGGTCTCGACCCCGAGCGACAGCGGAGTGACATCGAGCAACAAGACGTCCTTGACGTCGCCGGAGAGGACTCCCGCCTGCACGGCGGCGCCGATCGCTACGACCTCGTCCGGGTTCACGCCCTTGTTGGGCTCCTTGCCGAAGAAGTCGGTCACCTGCTTCTGGACCATGGGAATCCGGGTGGATCCGCCGACCAGGATGACCTCGTCGACGTCCTTGGCCTCGAGCCCGGCGTCTTTCAGAGCCTGCCGGCAGGGCTCCAGAGTCCGCTGCACGAAAGGCTCGATCATCTGCTCGAATTTCGAACGCGAGAGCTTCAGGCTGAGATGCTTCGGACCAGACGCGTCCGCCGTAATGAACGGCAGATTGATATCGGTTTCCATCGTCGACGAGAGTTCGATCTTGGCTTTCTCCGCCGCCTCCTTGAGGCGCTGAATTGCCATTCTGTCCTGGGAGAGGTCAACCCCCTGATCCTTCTTAAACTCGTCGATCATCCATTCGATGATGACCTGGTCGAGGTCATCGCCACCGAGGTGCGTGTCACCGTTGGTCGACTTCACTTCGACCACGCCAGCCCCCACCTCGAGGATCGAAATGTCGAAGGTACCGCCACCGAAGTCGAAGACGGCGATCGTCTCGTCCTCTTTCTTGTCCATTCCGTATGCCAACGCAGCCGCAGTCGGCTCGTTGACCAAGCGCAACACCTTGAGCCCAGCGATCTGGCCGGCATCCTTCGTGGCCTGCCGCTGAGAATCGTTGAAGTATGCGGGAACGGTGATGACCGCCTGCTCGACCTTCGATCCGAGGTAGTCCTCGGCCGCAGCCTTGAGCTTCTGCAGAATCATCGCCGAAATCTCCGGTGGTGAGTACAATTTGCCGTCTATTTCGATGCGAGCGGTGTCGTTTTCGCCCTTCACCACTTTGTACGGGACGGTCTTGATTTCCTCGACCACCTCGTCATAGCGACGGCCCATGAAGCGCTTGACCGAAGAAACTGTCTTTTCCGGGTTCGTGACCGCCTGACGTTTGGCCACCTGACCAACCAGGCGCTCACCCTTGTCAGTAAAAGCAACCACCGACGCGGTGGTGCGGTTTCCTTCCTGATTCGGTATGACTTCGGGCTTTCCGCCCTCGATCACGGCAACCACGGAGTTCGTGGTACCGAGGTCTATTCCAATTACGTGAGACATGCTTGAATCCTCCTCAACTTTCATCGCACCCAAATAATATAAAACCTGAGTGTAATTTTGTCAAGTCTTTAATGGGCCTTTATTTCGTTGATTTCAGAGCAGAATTGAGGAAGTTGAGCCGTATTTCGGCTCAGGGTAGGAGCTCGACACCCGGCCCTTCAGATCGGCCAACCCGATCGGTGGCCCCTTCCCACGCGAGGTGGCGACTCAGAATCAGGTTCTGGATCGGCTGCCCATCGCTGTCGGCACCCGTGACGAGGAGCTTTTCTCCTCGCTCAACCAAACGATACGGCCGTCCCCACGGATCGGACGGAACCGACCTTGGATACTCCGCGGCGAGCTGGTCGGCACTCGCCGGGTATACACCGTCGAGGTAGAACGCCGTCTCCGCCTGGCGCGCTATCCGGTCGAGACTGATCCACGATACGCTCTGGAGAACGTAGCGGTCCCAGACGTCCTCGCGCAGGTGGAATCCCGGATTTGCGGGATTGCGCTGCACGATCATAAGAGCAAAGCCGAGCAGGATCAGAAACGGAACGGCGAGCCACGGCAATGACGACATTGGCCATCGCTCGGTCGCCGGTTCCTCGACCTCCTGCCGCATCTCGCGCGCAATCTCCTCTTGGGTCGATTCACGGATCAGGCCACGATCGAAGAGTTCCGCGATCGCCTTGCAGGTTTCGAACTCGATCAATGTGCTCTCGAGGATGATCTCCGAAACCGAGTCTCTCCCATTGATCAGCGGATACACCGCCATCTGATTCTCGGTGATCTGATCATCCGGGAGGGACTCGGAACCGCCCTTTTCGTCGCCGTCGAAACTGAACTCGAGATCACCGAGCAGGTCATCACTGCCCGCCACGACCTCGAGACGACGCGACGGGTCGACCTTGCGAAAGACGACATCTCGGTCGGGAATCCGCTGATCGATGAAGGGCCACTCATCGGTCATGCGAGCGCCTTCCATGATGATCGAGTCGGCAGCCATCGGCTGTAAAAGATCGCGGTCGTAGTCGATGTCGGTCTCTTGTGAGAAATGGTATTCGCCGTCAGACCACCTGAAGACGCGATACACGATCTGGAGAATCTGCTGGTGAAGAGCCACCCTCACCGTTTCCACCGGAACCACATGGTGGTCGATCAAAATCCTGCCCAACCGCTGTAGAGTCTCTTCTTGACGACGAAGCGCCCCCTCGAGCTCGACCTCCGTGACCTCTCCTCGCTTGAGCAGGATCAAGCCGATCATGTCCTCGGTGTGCTGGTTGAGGGTGGACGCTCCCACGATGCAGCCGTCCTGGAAGGCAACGGTCACCACGTTATCTTCCGCGCGCAGGGTCAAGACTCCGGTCTTTCGCTGCAGCGATATCAGCTGCAATATATCGGCGAAGGAAAAGTCCCGAAGAGTGCCTTCCAATGCCATCCTAACTCCGGTTCCATGAGTTCACGCCGGACCGCACCATGATCAGGCCAACGAGCATCAGAAAAACGATCTGAATGTAGTGGGTCGGGGCCAGCGGTTCGATCCGAGGAACGAACGTCGGCACCCACACCAGGGCACCACTCAGGAAGAACCACGCAAGGATATTGATCGTGTACCCGCGGACCACCTTCCCGTCCAGCACAGCCACACTTCCGGGGATGACAAAAGCGACGGCCCGTCGCAAGAACCTGGCCCGGCCTTCCCGACGGTGGATCTGGGCCATCTTTGCGGTCTGCTGCTCAATCGACACGACATCCCGCTTCAAAAAGACCGACACGCACTGAGAACAGTAGACGCTACTCTCACCCAATCCTGCCTCCAGCCGGTATACCTTGCCACATTTGCTGCACTCGTTGGCCGGTGGGAACCAGCGGAGGCGAACGAAGAGCACAACCAGGCCAACCACCGCTCCGACAAGAAATACCAGGGACAGGGTCGAGGTCGGTTGCTTGATCAGATTCAGAGGCTTCGGTCCCTCCCCCACGTACGCCAACTGCTCGGGAGTCAACGTCTCGAGAAACACCTCCACATACTCGCTGTCCAGTCGTGGATAACGAATCCTGGGATCGAGCCCCCGGAGGCCGTTTTCCTTGACCTCCCGTCCGGCGATCTGCCGCGCCCTCGCCCGAGCCTGATCTCCCTCCTGAAACCTCCGGCTGAGATCGAACGCCAGCGACAGATTGTGGTAGGCAAATGCATTCTGAGGATCGAGCTCAAGAGCATGACTGTAGTGTTGAATCGCCCTTTTTGCGTTCCCATTTTCCAACGCCTGATTGGCTACAAAGACCAGCGGCCGGGAGTTTTCCGGATCGAGTAGGGTCGCCTTCTGGAACTCGAGCGTTGCCAGCGACGGTTCACCGTGCATACGAAACAGCTCGCCGAGGATCAGATGGTAGTCGGCGATGTCATCGAGCTCATCACCGACCTCCGAGAATTCCCGCAAGGTGGAAAAGTCGGACTGCCTGTCATCCAGCATGGTCCCGACACGGTTCATCATCGGTTCCGTTTGCAGGATTTCGTGCTGCACCCAAGCCAGAGCAGGTCCCACCATCGCCAGCAGCAGACAGCCCACAAATGACCAGATTCTCAGGGGACGGCTCAGGTAGGGCCAGGTGAGAATGAAAATGTATGCGACCAGCCACACCGGGCCGAGGGCCGCGAACAGCGGAAGAAGCACAATGACGAGCGCGAACACCCACGCGTTCGCCGGTCGGAAGATCTTGCCTCCGAGATCGCGAGCGTCGAATGCGACGCTTCGAAGGTGCCTGATGATCAACACGAAAATGATCGTCACCAGCGCGGCCGCAAGCGAGATGATCGCCCAGATCGCGGTCCAGGCGCCGACCACTCGGCGAGTCGGATCGAAGTCGATCAGTTTCACCCAGCCAGTCACCCGTTGCTTGAATGCCGAAATCGACGCGCCCTTGCCAGCGCTCCAGCGGGAGGCGAGGAAGTAACTCGAAGGGTAGTCCGGATCGAGCTGTTTGGCGGCTCGGAGCATCGATTCGCCTTCCGCCCCGGGATGGAGTTCGGCCCAGCTGACGAGAGCCGCGGCGAAGCCCGTCATGCGCTGGACCTCGAGTTCGACGGCCTCCTCCTGAAGAGCTCCAATCGCCATCTCCGCGCTCGCGACATCGCCCTCTTCGAGATTGGCCTGAACCTCCTGCCACGTGTCCAGGATGTTTGCCTGCGCGGGCGTCCATATCGCCAAAGCCACGGCGAGGGCGGGAAGGAGCTTGCGAACCATAGGTTACGTTTTCTGCAAAAAATCAGTGCGAAGCTGGTAGAGGACGGTGCTCAGAGCCTCGGATTCTTCGGCGGACAGGTTGCCTGCCGTCTTTTCTTCGAGAACTCCCAGGTAGTCGATCATCCTTTTGGCTTCGGCCGGTCGGGCCGGCAGATCTTCCGCTCCGACCAGGAGGATCTCCGCCTGTCCGGCGATCATCGCCACCAGCTCGAGAAACGGCGAAAACGAGGGTCCGCCGACTCCGGTCGGAGGCGGCTCAGGATCCACCCGCGGAATTTCCGCTTCCGGATCGACTTTCTCGGAGCCACCGGGCGAAGCGGCTTGGCCGGATTCCTCGGTCTCGGCAGATTGATCCACGGTTTCCACGGGGTCGCCATCCGCCGTGAATTTTCGCCGGTCGACCACTTTGATTTTGGGCTCACCGGGTGGATTCGACTTCGGTTCGTCGACCACACGTCCTCCTCGTCGTCACTTTTCCCGATTCAAGAATACTACGTAGGCCTTCAAAAGAGTTATTCGGGGGACTGCTGTGCACGGACCCCTGATTGTGAAGACGGACTAGACGCGCGTCCGAAATGATTCAGGACCTGAACCGTGCCTTCCGTTTCTCGAGAAACGCGGACGTTCCCTCACGCATCTGTTCGCTCGCCGCTCCCACCCCGAAAAGCGTCGCCTCGAGCAGACACGCGTCCTCGAAGGGCAGGTCGAGGCCGTGATTGACCGCTTCGATGCAGTGGCCTACGGCGAGAGGACCGTTGGCGAGGATTTGGTTCATTATCGTCTCAACCGTGTCGACGAGCTCCGTCTGCTCGCACACGGCGTTTGCGAGACCGATTCTCTCCGCCTCTCGAGCGTCGACATTGCGGCCGGTGAGCAGGATCTCCAGTGCCCGACCCCGTCCGACCACACGCGGCAGACGTTGGGTGCCGGCATACCCGGGAATCAACCCGAGCTTCACCTCCGGCTGGCCGAATACCGCGTTCGTTGAAGCGACCCTCATGTGGCAGGCCATCGCCAGCTCACAGCCACCGCCGAGGGCAAAGCCGTTTACAGCCGCTATCACGGGCTTGGTCATGCGTTCGATCTGGAGGAACACCGCCTGCCCGCGCAGCGCGAACTCTTTGGCCTCGACTGGACCGAGAGTGTTGAGCTCACTGATGTCAGCTCCAGCCACGAACGCCTTCTCGCCTGCACCGGTCACGACCAACGCCCAAACATCATCATCGGCCGCCGCCGAGGCGACTACAGCTTCAATTTCGCCCATCGTCGCCCTGTTGAGCGCGTTCAGTTTCTCGGGTCGATTCACAGTCAGCCACATCACACCGTCGCGATTTTCCGCCAACACATTCTGGTAGCTCATGCAATCCTCCGTTGGGTATCAGAAGAACCGGCGCTTGACGTAGATCACGTCACCGGAAAAAATCGCAGGATCGGGAACTCGACCCTTTCGGATCTGTGACAGGTCGTAACTCAGGATCGTTTTCTCGCCATCGACCTCGCGGTGCACCTCGATGAGCTGGGAGGCGAATTTGCTCACCCCGCCTCCCTGTGAGAGCGCCTGCATCAAAGTCATTCCGAGCGAGATCTCGTACTGGCCAGGGCGGGTGATCTCGCCGGTGATGAAATAGAGCTTTTTCGGCGACACGTACAGGACATCGCCCGCCCGAAGCGTGACGTCGTGTCCCGCCTCTCCCGTGGACAGCTTTTCGGTTTCGAAAATCATCGGTTCCGGCGGGCCCTCACTATCCTCGCGAGCCGTTCGCCGGAGTTCGAGCACCGGTCCCGCGCTCGACTTCAGACCACCGGCTTTGGCCAGCAACTCGGTCAGCGTCGTCCGCCCCTCGAGGTAATAGGTCCCCGGTTTCTGCACTTCACCCAGGAGGGTCACCGGCTGCGACGCAAAGAGTCTCACCTCGACCTTGAGCTGCACGTCGACGTAATAATCCTTTTCCAGCAGCTCCTCGAGGAGGTCAGCAACTTCTGCGGCGGTCTTGCCTCTGACAGGCACCGCACCAAGCAGGGGGAACGTGATTGTACCCGCCGCCTCGACCGCATATTCGCCGCTGATATCCTTCGCCTGAAATGCCTCGACCCCGATCACATCACCGACGCCGACACGATAACCCGCGTCCTCGGCAACAATCTCCTGGGCTCCGATGCTCGTGGCCACGCAGAGAGCCGAAATCAGGACCAAGCGGAGGTAACGCTGCTCAATCATGGTCGGAAGGTACCACATTCGGGTTCCAACTCGGGGCGTGTGTCCGAGGCGTTTCAACACCTGTTCATCGACCCGCCGGGCCTCTTCGAGGTCGTGTATGCCGCATCTTGGCATCGCTGCCCATCTTCGCACCACAGCGACTGATACCGTGGAAAAGCCCACAATCACCTCATCTACGCCGGTTTCCGCAGATTCACAGGGGGTCGCGAAACAGGCTTTCGAAATTTCTTGCCATCCTGCGGCGAATCGTTCAGAATGAATGAGTGTTCATTCACCAGCCTGACGGGAGGTTGATTCATGGCCACTGAAATCCAAAGGGCCGCTGTCCTCGGCGCTGGCGTCATGGGCTCGGGTATTGCTGCCCATCTCGCCAACGCCGGGATCCCGGTTTTGTTGCTCGACATCGTTCCGCCGGAACTCACCGACGAGGACAAGAAGAAGGGACTCACGGCCGACGACCCGAGATTCCGCAACAAGTTCTCGACGGCGGGGCTGGAGGGCATCAAGAAGTCGAAGCCGGCGGCTCTCTACTCGAAACGCTTCCTTCCGCTGATCGAGATCGGTAATTTCGAGGACGACTGGGAACGGCTGGCCGACTGCGATTGGATCGTCGAGGTTGTCGTCGAACGCCTTGACATCAAACAGCAGGTCTTCGCGCGCGTCGACGAGGTACGCAAACCGGGGAGCATCATTACCTCGAATACCTCGGGGCTCTCGATCGCCGGCATGACCGAAGGTCGATCAGAGGACTTCCAGGAGCATTTCCTGGTCACCCATTTTTTCAACCCGGTCCGCTACATGCGCCTGCTCGAACTGGTCCCCGGCGAGAAGACCAAGCCGGAAATCATGGAGTTCTTCACCGACTTCGGGCGCTTCCGCCTCGGCAAGGGCATCGTATTCGGCAAGGACACACCGAACTTCATCGGCAACCGGATCGGCACCTTCGGCATGGCCGCCACCATCAACGCGATGGTCGAGATGGACTACGAGGTGGACGAGGTGGATGCCATCACGGGTCCCGCCATGGGGCACCCTGGTTCCGCATCGTTCGGCACGGCGGATCTGGTCGGCATCGACGTGCTGGCGCACGTGACCAACACCATCTACGAAGGCTGTCCGGATGATCCTCAGCGCGAGATCTTCCAGGTCCCGGAGTTCATCACCAAGATGATCGAAGCCGGGTCCCTCGGCCGCAAGACCAAGGACAAGGGCGGCTTCTATCGCATCCAGAAGGAGGATGACGGCTCCAAGACCAAGCTCGTCATCGACTGGAAGACCGGAGAGTACCGGCCCAAGGTGCGGCCCGATATCCCGTCACTCAAGGAGGCCAAGAAGACGCACGACGTCGGACAGCGCATCCACGATGTGGTCTTCGCCGAAGACCGCGGCGGCGAGTTCGCCTGGAGGTTGATGCGCGACACCCTGGCCTACAGCTCCGACCGTCTCGGCGAGATCTCGGACTCCATCGTCGACATCGACAACGCTCTGCGCTGGGGCTACAACTGGGATCTCGGTCCGTTCGAGACCTGGGATGTTCTCGGCGTCAAGATGGTCGTCGAGAAGATGGAGGCCGACGGCGTCAAGCCCGCCCCATGGGTGACCGAAATGCTCGCCGCCGGACACGAGAGCTTCTACGTCGAGTCGCCCACGGGACGCCAGTACTACGACCCCGAGAGCAAGAGCTACCTCGACGAGCCGCGGCCCGAGACCTTCCTCTTCCTCAAGGAGATCAAACGGGACGAGAAAAAGGTCATCTTCTCCAACAAGGGCGCGTCACTGGTGGATCTCGGTGATGGCGTCGCCTGCGTCGAGTTCCACTCGGCCCTGCAGCCGCGCATGAACCCGATCGACGAGTACATCATTGAGGTCATGGCCAAGGGAGTCGAAATTGGCGAGCGAGACTTCCGCGGCCTCGTCATCCACCACCAGGGAGAAAACTTCTCCGCCGGCGCCAACCTCCTGATGGTGCTCGAGGGCATCCAGGCCAATCAGTGGGGCGCAATCGACGAGATGATCCGTGCCTTCCAGGGCATGACCACCGGCCTCCGAAAGGCCAGAATCCCGGTCATCACGGCACCCTTCGCGTACGCCTTCGGCGGCGGTTGCGAGATCACCATGGGCGGAGACCGGGTCTGCGCTGCAGCCGAAACGTACATCGGCCTGGTCGAGGTCGGGGTCGGCCTGATCCCGGCCGGCGGCGGATGCTACTTCATGCTCGAGAGGGTGCTCGAGGGCATCGAGGAGCCGGTGCTGTCGAATCTTCCGTTCATCCGCACCGCCTTCGAAAACATCGGCATGGCCAAGGTCGCCACGTCGGGTGAAGAGGGCCGCGACCGCAAATACCTGCGGCCATTCGACAAGGTCGAAATCAACCGCGACCAGCAGCTGTGGACTGCCAAGCGGATGGCGATCGCGATGGCCGACGAAGGGTACCACCCGCCAATGATGAAATCCTTCCGCCTGCCCGGCAAGGAGGGTCAGGCAACCCTCGAAATGATGCTCCACAACATGAAGCTCACCCACTGGATCTCATCACACGACGAGAAGATCGCCCGCCACCTCGGCCGCATCCTCACCGGGGGCGACACAACGATAAACGACACCGTCGACCAACAGACGATCCTCGACCTCGAGCGCGAGGCATTCCTCTCGCTGTGCGGCGAGCCCAAGACCCAGGACCGGATCAGCTACATGCTGGTTAACAACAAGCCGCTCCGGAACTGAGAAGATCAAAGGAGTTTTAGCGATGCGTGAAGCCGTCATCGTTTCAGCAGCCCGCACGGCCATCGGCCGGGCAAAGAAGGGCAGCCTGCGCGACACCCGCCCCGAGTACTTCACGTCGAAGATGATCGAGGGGCTGGTCGAGCGCACGCCCGGTCTCGAGAAGGAGATGGTAAGTGACGTGATCCTGGGGTGTGCCATGCCCGAGGGCGAGCAGGGCATGAACGTCGCCCGGTTGATCACCCTCGCGGCCGGATTTCCAACCGCGGTTCCGGCCATCACCGTCAACCGCTTCTGCTGTTCCGGCTCACAGACGATCGCCCTTGCCGCCGACAGCATCCGCGCCGGCAACGCAGATATCGTGGTCGCCGGAGGCGTCGAGTCAATGTCAATGGTCGCGATGGGCGGGAACAAACCGATCGCCTACCCCGGGCTGATGCATGCCATGCCGAACGCCTACGCGGCTATGGGAACCACGGCGGAGGTCGTGGCGAGGCGGTACGACATCACCCGCGAGATGCAGGATGAGTTCGCCTTCAACTCGCACCGCAAAGCAGTCGCGGCGATCGAGACCGGGAAGTTCGACGATCAGATCGTGCCGCTCGAAGTCCGCGTCCGCGAGAACGGCGGCTGGCGCGAGTTCGTCTTCGACACGGATGAGGGACCGCGAGCCGACACGACGGTCGAGGGTCTCGCCAAGCTCAAGCCGGTCTTCGACCCGTTAGGAACGGTCACCGCCGGTAACGCGTCACAGATCAACGACGGCGCCGCCGCAGTCGTCATCATGGGGGACGACAAAGCGAAGGAGATGGGACTCGAACCGATCGCGTACGTTCGGCACTGGGCGGTGGCCGGGGTCGATCCGGACGAGATGGGTATCGGTCCCACCGTCGCGGTGCCCAAGCTGCTCGACCGGGTTTCGCTCAAGCTGGACGACATCGACCTGGTCGAGATCAACGAGGCGTTCGCCAGTCAGTCCGTCTACTGCGTCAACGAGCTCGGCCTCGATCCCGAAAAGACGAACGTCAACGGCGGTGCCATCGCCACCGGCCACCCGCTCGGCGCGACCGGCGCGGTCCTGACCGTCAAGATCCTCTCTGAACTCAAGCTCCGCGAGGCCAAGCGCGGCATCGTCACAATGTGCATCGGCGGCGGAATGGGATTCGCGTACCTGCTCGAACGGCCTTAGATGCAATCTAACTTCAACGAAAGAACCCGGCCCAACAACCGGGTTTTTTCCATTGCCAAACGCAGGTAGGAATGAGGAATGAGGAATGAGGAATGAGGAATGAGGAATTCCCGCCCAGCCCCCCGGTCTTGGTGATGCGCCGAGGGTGGGTGGGCGGCATTCCTAATTCCTAATTCAGAATTCCTAATTCACCTAGAGGTGTTTCTCGATACTCCTCAGAATCTGCAACGAGACCGAGCGGTCGCCAAAAGTGCCGACCTTGATCTTGATCGACGTCGTGTCGAAGTCGACCGCCTCCAGCCAGATGCTGACCTTGGTGCCGACCGCCATACGCGCCGTGATCTTCCCCTTGAGCTTGTCGACTGTGCTGTCGATACCGACGAGCTCGAGATCCTCGAGCGCGGTGTTGGTGGCGTTGACCACATCCGGCACGGAGCCATCGAGATACGATCGAAGCACCCCCTCCGCCGGGCTGTACTCGGCATCGGTTCCCTCTGGGGTCACGACCGCTGTCTTGCAGCCCATCAGGAGCCCCACACACACCATCACGATCAGTAGTTTCTTCATGAAGAAACCCTACTCCCTGGCAGAGGAATTGTCGAGACTCTCCGATCCCGATCCCGTTCCCGAACCCGATCCCGATGACGAGTATCACAATCTCTGGCATTTTCTCGGGAGCGGGAACGGGGCCGGGATCGGGAACGGAAGTTGCCGTCTACTGCCTTGTACCGAAAAACCAGGGGATGTAATCTGCCGGGAGAGGTATGACATGAGTGGAACAATCGCGGTACGTCGTGAAACAAAGAGCCCGCTGGAGCGACGCACACCGATTACACCGGATCTGGTCGCCCGGTTGGTCCACGGATCCGGTATCGAGGTGCTGGTCCAGCCCTCGGCCCGGCGGGTTTTCCGCGACAAGGAGTACGTTCGCGCCGGAGCCCGCGTGTCGGAGAGCCTCGCCGGAGCCAACGTTATTCTCGGAGTCAAAGAGGTCCCGCCAGATCTCTTCGAGCCCCGCACCGCGTACGCGTTTTTCTCGCACGTCATCAAGGGCCAGCCCTACAACATGCCAATGCTGGCAAAGATTCTCGAGCTCGGCTGCACCCTCATCGATTACGAAAAAATCTGCGATGAACAAGGCAAAAGGCTGATCTTCTTCGGCCGGTTTGCCGGTCTCGCAGGCATGATCGACACCCTCTGGGCGCTCGGCCAACGCCTGCGCAGGGAAGGCCAGCCGACACCATTGGCCGAGATCGAGGCGGCGCACGCCTATCCCAGCCTGGACGAAGCCAAGAACGCGATTCGACGGGCAGGCGAGCGAATCGCCTCCGACGGTCTTCCGGAAGAGCTGACACCGTTGATCGTCGGCATCGCCGGTTACGGCAACGTCGCCGGAGGTGCGCGAGAGATCCTCTCCGAGCTCCCCACCCGAGAGGTGGCGCCAGACAACCTGGAATCCGCCTTCGAGGAGTCGTCGCCCCACTGCCTCTACCAGACGACCTTCAAGGAGGCCGACCTGGTCGAGTCCACGGACGGCGGCGCATTCGAGCTTCAGGATTACTACAATCACCCCGGGCGTTACCAATCGGTCAGCGGCAGGCTCCTGCCGTACCTGACGGTGCTCATGAACTGCAACTACTGGGACGAGCGCTACCCGCGCCTGGTGACGAAATCGCAGCTCAAGGCCCTTTGGTTGGCCAAAGTACCGCCCAGGCTGAAGGTCATCGGCGACCTCAGCTGCGACGTCGAAGGTGCAGTCGAGTGCACACTCAAGTGCACCGAGCCCTCCGACCCGGTCTACGTCTACGACACCGAGGAGGGCACGATCGCCTCCGGAGTCGACGGGCGGGGTCCGGTGGTGCTCGCGGTCGACATCCTTCCGGCAGAGCTGCCGCGGGAAGCATCCGAGGAGTTCGCCTCTGCCCTCGGAGCCTTCCTGCCCCGCCTGGCGGCGACCGATTTCGACGTTCCGTTCGCCGATCTCGACATTCCGCCCGAGCTGCTCGGAGCGGTGATTGCCCATCGCGGAGCGCTGACCCCGGATTACCGCTACCTCGAAGCCCACCTCGCAGCCGTCAACAAGAGTTGATTTGCGGATCGAAACACGATAGGGTTCCGAACGTCCGTCGGCGCACCGGCCCCGCGCCATGCGAAAGCGGCCCGTGTTGCGACGGCTTCAATTCAGCAGTCGCTGGAAGCTCCGGCTTCCCACGACCAATTTTCATATCCCTGATCTCTCCGGGTCGCCCGACCCGGTTTTTTTGAGCCCTGGATTTCGGATCGGTTCTACTGCGCGCCGCGAGACACCACGCCTTGCGGTGCCTGCTTGCGCCCGCTCACTTCGACGTACCCCAAGTACGCCTCGTTCGCGGGCGCGGCGCATGCCCCACCTTTCGCGTCGTCACGCACCGCTCGTCACGAACCGATCCGAAATCCGGGGCTCTTAAATTTCTGAAAAGAACTCCCGACGAATATCTTTTGGAACTCTCCCGCCTGGTGTCTTTTCAATCTAGACTGTAGTTGTCAATCCGAGTAGAGGCGGAGCGCAGCGACGCCGGAGCCGAGGAATCTGTGGGATTGGTTTTTTCAATTCACTTGGGTGTCGTACTTCTTCAAAAGTGCCTGGAAACGGGGATCATCCTTCAGCGGGCTCCAGCGCGGGTCTGCTCGGAGGAACGGGCTCGAGATCCAGCCGGGATTCTCGAGCAGGTACTGGAGCTGTTCGACAGCTGCATCGCGTTGACCGAGGAGGGTGTGGATGTGCGCGAGATCGATCACGTACGGAAGGTAGTAGTAGCCGTCCGTCGACCGCGGCAGCAGGGTGCACGCCAGCTCGCCCTCGCGGACCGCATCCTCACGCCGCCCCTGAATCGCGTATACGATGCCCAGCGAGCTGTGGAGCCGGGGGTCCTCGGGTGAGGCGGCTGCCGCGGGCTCGAGGAGGGCGCGCGCGGCCTCGTACGCGTCCGCAGCGGCCTGGAGCTCGCCGAGTCGCTCGTAAGCATAGCCGGCAAAAAGGGCGTTGGGCCGGGCCCACATCTTGAGGTCGATCCACCCGTCGGTCGCCGATTCGAGCCGCCCGATCGCCTGCTCGTACCGCCCTTCGAACATCTCCTGCCAGAACCAGATCCACCTCACCCAGTCATCCTCGGTTGGCGGCATCGATTGGAGGATCTGGCGGGTCTCTGAGGCGTCGCCATACCAGCTCCACAGGTTGAGGACCTTGTAGAGGTATGGCCACAGGGTCTCCGGGGCGAGCGTCATGGCCTGGTCGAAGGCCACCATCGCCTCGGGGTAGCATCGCGTCGTCCACAACCCCGCCCCGATCCCGGCGATCAGCCTGGCGCTTCGTGGGCTCAGCTCGACGGCGCGCTGCAGCACGTCCAGGTACTCGTCCCAGCGTCCCTGGAGCAGGTAGACATCGCTCCTCGCATCGAGGACCTCGGCGTTTTCGGGGAGGCCGGCGCCGGCTCGCCCGAACTCGGCCAGCGCGCCGTCCACGTCCCTGTAGGCCCAGAGCCGGTAATAGCCGATGTCGAGGTGGACCCTGGGCGATTCGGGGGCGAGCTCGAGAGCCCTGCGTGCGGCCGTATCGGCGGACTCCAGGTTTGCCGGCGACAGGTCGTGGCGGTAATAGCGCAACAATGCGTGGCCTCGGGCCAGCTCCGCGTGGGCAAGCGCGAAGTCCGGGTCGAGCTCAACCGCCTCTTGGAATGCCGCCATCACCCGTTCCCAGTTCTCGTAAGTGAAGTGCGGCTGAGCGGCGAGGTGTCGACCGCGCAGATAGGCGTGATAGGCGTCGAGGTTGGAAGTGGGCTGGGCATCGACGAGCGCCCGCGCGTCACCTGCGAGAGACACGCCGAGGTGGTCGGTGACGCTCTGCGCAATTTCCGACTGGATCTCGAACACATCGTCGATCACCTGGTCGTAGGTCTCGGCCCACAGGTGGGTATCGTCACTGACCCGGATCAACTGTGGCGTGACCCTGATGCGGCTCGTGCCACCCTCTCCGCGAGCCCACCTCACGGTGCCTTCCAAGATGAAGTCCACCGTCAGCTCGGCCCCGATCTGGGCGACGGTCTTGTCGGTGCCGGCGTACTGGACGGCGCTGGTTCTCGAGATCACGCGGAACCCGTTGATCATTGCCAGGCGTGCCGTGATCTCCTCGGTCATTCCGTCCGCGAAGTACTCATCGTCCGGCGAGCCGAGGTTTTCGAATGGGAGCACGACAATCCGAGGCAACGATTTGACGACCGGTTCATCCGCTCCGCGGTCGAACAGCGCTTCCGGCGGCAGAATGACCAGCAGCGCGATGACGGCCGCGATGACGACCGCCAGGATGTGCAGCCACCGTTTGCCGATGATCGATTGTTCCCCGCTTGGAGGCACGGTCTCGGAAGCGTCGAGTGCTCCGAGCGTCAGTGCCAGATCATGGGCCGAGCCGAAGCGGTCCTCGGGGCGCTTCTCGAGGCATTTGCCGACCACGCTCCCCAGCGTCGGGGGCACGGCGGCCGCAGCCGGGATCGGTTCGGGATCCTCCTTGAGGATCGCGGCTGCAGTTTCGACCGTCGTCGAACCGCCGAAAGGCCGTTGACCGGTGAACATTTCATAGAGCACGACTCCGAGGGCAAAGATATCGGATCTGTGATCGGCCGCCTGCCCTTGCACCTGCTCGGGGGCCATGTAAGCCATCGTGCCCATGACGGCGCCGGGCGAGGTGTCGAGCGTTGCAGTCGGCGTCTCGGTGGTCAGCTCGGCCTCGGGCAGTTTCAGCTTGGCCAGACCGAAATCGAGGATCTTGATTCGACCATCGCTCGTCAAAAAGATATTTTCCGGCTTGAGGTCGCGGTGCACGATCCCTTTTTCATGCGCCGCCGCGAGCCCATCGGCAATTGCCCTCGCGTACTCGACGGCCTTCCCGGTCGTGATGCCACCCTTGGAGATCAGCTCGCGGAGGGATGCGCCTTTGAGCAACTCCATCACGAGGAAGGACCTGAGGCTTGGGTCTTGAGGCCTGAGGCTCGCTCCCGCGTCCGAGTCCGCGTCCGAGTCCGTGCCCGACTCGACGGTCTCCAAACCGAAAACTGTTGCGATATTCGGGTGGTTCAAGGCAGCCAGAGCCTTCGCCTCGCGCTCGAAGCGCCGCATCCGCTCGGGATCGTTCGCCACCGCCTCCGGCAGCACCTTGATGGCCACGTCCCGGTCGAGGCGCTCGTCGCGGGCGCGGTAGACCTCGCCCATCCCGCCCTTGCCGATCAGCTCGACGACACGGAAATGCCCGAGGGTCGTGCCGGCGAAATCCTGGCTCGTCACAGGCCGACACCTTGAAGCAACTCTTCAATCCGAGCATCGTCCGGCGCGGACGGAGGGGCCATGAGGCGGTGGAACGCGAGCCACGGGTCCAGGCCCTGAACTGCTCTCTCGAGTAGAGCGACTGCCCGATGGGGCTCGTTGCGTGCGAGGTGAACCCAAGCCAGAAACGTCGGCGGCACGTAGGTGGTGCGTGCCCTGCTCTGGAGAATTTCAAACATCTCATCTCCGCGATGCGTCTCGCCCCGCATGTAGCACACACACGCGAGCTGCGTGACTGCGCTCGAGTGGTTGCCCGAAAGCTCGACCGCCTTCTCCGCCTCGGCTCTCGCCTCGTCGAATCGTGAGTCGAGGACAAAGTGGAAGCTCAGGAAATTGTGCGGCATCCAGTGGTTCGGGTGCATGGCCACGACTCCCTCGAGTCCCGTCAAACCCTCGTTACGATCTCCGGCAAGGGCCACCCAGGAGTAGGTCCAGGTGTTCCAGTTCGGCGACAGCGGGTCGAGTCTCCGGGTCAAGCGGGCGTGGGTCAGCGCCTCGTCAAATCTGCGCAGGCACAACAGCTGTGCAGCGAACTGACCGTGCGTTTCGGCGACGTTCGGCCCCAGCACAATCGCTTTGAGATGACCCTTCTCGGCCGCTTCCCAATCGCGCTCGAAGAACGAGATCATCGCGCTGAACGAGTGCGCCTCCGGAATCGTGTCATCAAGCTCGAGAGCTCGCGCCACCAGCGGCCGGGCAGCAGCGAGACCCTCAACCGGTGCGAGCTCGCCCCACCAGCTCTGGGAAAGCGTCGCAGTCGCCAAACCTACATAGGCGCTGGCGAATGTCGGATCCATCCGGATCGCCTCATTGAAACACTCGATGCTGCGTGCATACCCCTGCTCGGTCAGCTCGTTCCAATAGAACCACGCCTTCAGAAATACCTGGTAGGCGTCCATGTTGTCCGTCGGACGGCGCACGACCGCTGCCCGCTCTTTCCCAAGAAGCTCGACCTGGAGGTTTTCGACGATCGCCAGGGCAATTTCGTCCTGAATCGAGAACACGTCCTCGAGATTCCGGTCGAAGCGCTCCGACCAGAGGTGAGAGCCGTCCCGGGCATCGACCAGCTGGGCGGTGATTCGGAGCCGATCGCCGGCTTTGCGAACGCTTCCCTCGACGATGGCGCCGACGTCCAGTGCGGACCCGATCTGCCGCACGTCCTCATGCTTCCCCTTGAAGGCGAAGGCCGAAGTCCGCGCGATCACGCGCAGGCCCTGAACCTGGGCGAGGGCGTTGATGATCTCCTCTGCCATACCGTCACAAAAATATTCCTGTTCCGGGTCAGCTGACATGTTGGCGAACGGCAATACGCCAACCGACGGACGGTCGTCTTCCGCCTGGAGGCCGCCGCGCAGCGAACCAACTTCGTGCGAGGGTGGAACAGCCGGAAGAGAGCGCAGCAGGAACGCCAGATCTGTGGCTGATTGGAAACGTCGCTCGGGATTCTTGTCAAGACAGCGGAGTATCGCGCTCTCGACCTCCGGAGCCACATCGACGCCCGAGCCGGCGACTGACGTCGGTTCCTCGCGGAGAATCGCGGTCATGATCTCGGCGGTTGTGTCACGCTCGAAGGCCCGGTGTCCGGTCAGCATTTCGTAAAGAACGCAGCCAAGAGCGAAGATATCCGTGCGATGGTCAACCGGATCGCCCCGCACCTGCTCGGGCGCCATGTAGCCCACCGTTCCCATCACCGAGTGCTGGCGGGTCAGCGGCGCCTCGATCGAACCGGTCTCCGCTTCGCTGTCGGTGGCCTCGCGGGTCGCCGCGAGTCCGAAATCGAGGATCTTCAACCGGCGATCCTCGCACAGAAAGATGTTGGAGGGCTTGATGTCCCGGTGCACGACCCCCTTGCTATGCGCAGCGCTGAGCCCGTTCGCCACCCCGGAGCCGATCTCCCGAACCTGCCTCCAAGGCAACGGAGCGTTAGCCTTGCGAAGGCGTTGTCGAAGGGTTTCGCCTCGGAGGAACTCGGTCACCGCGTAAGTCAGACTGCCTGCAGTGTCGAAGTCAAAGATTTCGAGAATGTTTTCATGTGACAGCGCGGCGACAGCCTTCGCTTCGCGCTCGAAGCGGGCCAGTCTCTCCGCATCCCCCGCCACCTCCTCCGGCAGCACCTTGATCGCCACGTCCCGATCCAGCCGCTCGTCGTGCGCCCGGTAGACCTCCCCCATCCCGCCCTTGCCGATCAGCTCGACGAGGCGGTAGTGACCCAGGCTACGACCGACGAGGTCTCGCATTGTCAGAGTTTCCCGCCGCATTCTACCGTAGAGCGGACGCCTTGGATCTGTCGCGCGACGGTATGATGTGCCGCGAGACGAAGGCAATTCAGGGAGACGTGATGGACTTTTCGCTGTCCGAAAATATGCAGACCATCCTCGGCATGATCGACGAGTACGTGGCCAAAGAGCTGATACCGATGGAGGAAAATTTCCTGCGGTATCCCTTTCGCTCGCTGCTGCCCGAGATCGAGAAGAAGAGGGCCATGGTGAAGCAGATGGGGCTGTGGGCTCCGGGCCACCCGCGGGAGCTGGGAGGAATGGGCCTGAACCTGATCGAGCTCGGTCTGGTCTCCGAGGCCGTCGGTGGCACCCCGCTCGGCCACTTCGTCTTCGGCTGCCATGCTCCCGACGCCGGCAATATCGAGATCCTCCACCTTCACGGCACGCCCGAGCAGAAGGAGCGGTGGCTGCAACCACTGGTCGCCGGAGATATTCGCAGCTGCTTCTCGATGACCGAGGTCGAGCTGCCGGGCTCCAACCCGGTGATGATGGAAACGACTGCGGTCAAGGACGGCGACGACTACGTCATCAACGGCCAAAAGTGGTACACGACTGCCGCCGACGGCGCGGCCTTCGCGGTGGTCATGACGATCACTGACCCCGAGGCGCCCCTCCACCGACGGGCGAGCATGATCATCGTTCCGACCGACACCCCCGGCTTCGACCTGGTGCGCAACATCAGCGTGATGGGCCACACCGGCGAGGATTGGGCGAGCCACGGCGAGATCCTCTATCACTCGTGCCGCGTCCCACAGTCGAATCTGCTCGGCCCCGAAGGCCACGGCTTCGCGATCGCCCAGGAACGCCTCGGACCGGGACGTATTCACCACTGCATGCGCTGGATCGGGATCTGCAACCGCGCCTTCGACCTCATGTGCAAGCGAGCCGGCTCCCGCACCATTGCCCCCGGAAAGGTGCTGGGTGACCGCGATATCGTTCGCGCCTGGATCGCGGAGAGCGCAGCCGAGATCAGAGCCGCACGGTTGATGACGCTGCACACCGCCTGGCTGATCGAGAACCGCGGGTGGCGGGAAGCACGGCAGGACATCTCGATGATCAAGTTCACCGTGGCCAACACCATGCAGCGGGTCATCGACCGCGCCCTACAGGTCCACGGCGGGCTCGGCATGACCGACGATACCCTACTGGCCTATTTCTTCCGCCACGAACGGGCCGCTCGTATCTATGACGGCGCCGATGAGGTGCACAAGATCTCGCTCGCGAAGCGGATCCTGAGTGAGTATGTCGCTCCACCGGGCAAAGCTTGACCAGCGGCGCCGATTCGGACCGATTCGACGCCCATCCTGATACCATCGAAATGATGGAATCCACTCGCTTCCCGCATGTGGTTCCGGGGGGGCACCGATGAGCGTTCTTGAACGATTGACTCGATGGGAGGGCATGGTCTTCGGGTTCGTCTTGGGCGTCGCGGCGACAGTCGTGGGGTCGATGGCCTACAACGAGATCGCCGGCACACTCCGCGTCTCCCACCTCAAAAGGAGTCTTCACGACAATCAGCTCGAGGAGATCGCAAACCTGATCGAGGAGGAGCTTGCTACCGCGACAACGGCAATGAAGGACGGCAAGCCACTCCAGATCAGCAACTACCTCGCGTTCCACTTCATGCCGAAGCTCTACGCCCACCACATGGACTACGCGATGATCCTCCTCCAGAACGAGGACGTGTACACATTCAACACGCTGCGCGACACGACACATTTTCTGACCTTCAACCTCTCGCAGAGGGACTTCTCCGGGCTCGATCTGAGGTCCGTGAACCTGGTCGGCGCCCAACTGACCGGCGCCGACTTTTCGAATACCCTGCTCGAGGGGGCCGACTTTCGGCTGGCGGAGATGCCCCGGGTGAACCTCACTGATGCCGAGGTCACCAGGGCATCGTTCAACGAAGCCATCCTCTCGAGCGCGATTCTCACCGGAATTCATGGTGAGGAGCCCCATTTCGAAAAGAGTGTGCTGGTCGATTCATCGCTGACTCGGCTCGACGATCTGCACTTCGCGGACTTCTCGGGAGCGGAGCTCTCCCAAGCCAATCTCTTCGACTCGAGGTTCTTCGACGCGAGCTTCGATCGCGCGAACTTCACCCTCGCCTCGGCGGTCGGCTCCGACTTCGCGGTCGTCAGGAGCATGGATGACGTCAACCTGACCGGCGCCAACCTGACAGGAGCGCGCCTCGAGCCCGAACGGGCGGAGCGCGCTTGGTTCGTCAACGCTGACGGCCTCTCATCGCGAGACGCTCGCGACCTCCGCCGCCGGGGCGGCATCGCCCGCCCTGAGGAGGTGCTACAGAAGGTCGACCCGCGAATCATCGCCGGGTTCCAGGCGCAGATCGAGGAGGACGAGACGATCAACCCCGAGGATCGCGACGCGGTGCTGTTGTCGATGCTGCAGGAGTACTACCTGAACTGAATTCTCTCGAATTCAGTTCAGAATTCGGAATTTTGAATTAGGAATCGTGAATGCCACCCACCCTTCCGGTTCTCAGGGGCACGGGAGGGAATTCCTCATTCCTCATTCGATCGAGGCGCCGGTCCTCCTGACCCGCCCACCGTGATACCTTCGTCGCGGTACGCAACCTGACGCTACCGAGGTGAAACCATGGACCAGGTATTCAAGACCCGAGTGACCGAGGACTTCGGGATCGACCATCCCATCATCCAGGGCGGAATGATGTGGGTCTCTCAACCGGAGCTGGTGGCGGCGGTGTCGAATGCGGGCGGCCTCGGAGTCCTGACAGCGCTGACCTTCGAGACTTCGGAGGGTCTGGCCGACGCTATCGCCCGCACCCGCGAGCTGACTGACAAGTCGTTCGGAGTGAATGTAACGTTCCTGCCAACTCTGATTCCCAAGGACTACGGCAGCCTGATCGATGTGATCGTCGATCAGGGCATCGGAATCGTCGAGACCGCCGGCCGCAACCCGGAGCCCTATCTGGAGCACATCAAGGCGGGCGGAGCCAAAGTAATCCACAAGTGCACCTCGGTTCGCTTTGCCAGAAAAGCCGAGGCGATTGGCTGCGACTACGTCAGCATCGACGGCTGCGAGTGTGCAGGCCATCCGGGCGAGGAGGACATCACCTCGCTGGTGTTGATCCCCGCCACCGTGGATGCGATCAACATCCCGGTCATCGCCTCCGGCGGCTTCGCCGACGCGCGGGGGCTGATCGCCGCGCTGGCCCTCGGTGCCGAGGCGATGAACATGGGTACCCGCTTTGTCGCGACCAAGGAAGCCCCGGCTCACGACAACGTCAAACAGTGGTACGTGAACGCCTCCGAGACCGACACCATGTACGTCATGCGATCGCTCAGGAACACCGAGCGGGTGCTGCGCAACCCGGTGGCCGAGAAAGTCGTCGAGCTGGAGGGCCAGGGCGCGGGCATCGCCGAGCTGGCGCCGCTGGTGAGCGGTCAGAACGGCCTCCGGGTGCTCAAGGACGGCGACACCGAGGTCGGTCTGATGACGGCCGGCCAGTCCGTCGGGTTGGTCCATGATGTGCCGACCGTGCAGGAGCTCATCGACACCATCATCGGGCAGGCTCAGGAAATCCTCGGATCACGGCTCGCGGGAATGACCGCCTGACGCATGACCGAGGAGATTGCCGCTTTAGGCTCACGGGTGCCCGATGGTGGCGTCGACGACGCCGACGTTATCCTCGACCTCTTTCTCGGCTGGGCGGCAGATGTCGGCTTCGATCTCTACCCCGCCCAGGAGGAGGCGCTGCTCGAGCTGATGGCGGACCGCCACGTGGTGCTCGACACCCCCACCGGATCGGGCAAATCACTGGTCGCTCTCGGCCTCCACTTCCGCGGCCTCTGCGAAGGAAAGCGGAGCTTCTATACCTCGCCGATCAAGGCTCTCGCGAGCGAGAAGTTCTTCTCGCTGTGCTCGGACCTCGGCGTCGACAACGTCGGCATGTTGACCGGCGATGCGAGCATCAACCCCGACGCATCGGTGATCTGCTGCACGGCCGAGGTGCTGGCCAACCTCGCCCTGCGCGAGGGTGGGGACCTCGACGCGCCGTACGTGGTGATGGACGAGTTCCATTTCTATGCCGACCGTGATCGCGGCTGGGCGTGGCAGGTGCCGCTCATCTCACTCCCCCACTCCCGATTTCTCCTGATGTCTGCGACGCTCGGCGACATGAGCGCGATCATGCAGCATATCGAAGATCGTACTGGCCACACCGCGGTTTTGGTCCAGTCCGACGAACGTCCAGTACCGCTCGATTTCGACTACCGCGAGACGCCCATACACGAGACCATCGAGGAGTTGACGGAAGCGGACAAGACGCCGATCTACCTCGTCAACTTCACCCAGCGGGAGTGCGCAGAGACCGCGCAGAAGCTGACCAGCATGAAGCTCACCACCAAGGAGGAAAAGGCCGCCATCAGGGAGGCCGTCGGCGACACCCGCTTCGATACACCCTACGGAAAGGAGTTCAAACGCTTTCTCGGCTTCGGCATCGGCGTCCACCACGCCGGTCTCCTACCCAAGTACCGATTACAGGTCGAGCAGCTCGCCCAACGGGGTCAGCTCAAGGTGATCTCCGGCACCGATACGCTCGGAGTCGGCATCAACATCCCACTGCGCACCGTGCTCTTCACCAAGCTTGCCAAGTTCGACGGCCGCCGGGTATCGCGCCTCAAAGTACGCGAGTTCAAACAGATCTCGGGTCGCGCTGGTCGCAAGGGATTCGACGACCAAGGCCACGTCGTCTGTCAGGCTCCGGAGGAGACGATTCAGCGGGTGAAGGAACAGCGAAAGGCGGCGGGAAAACCCAAGAAGCGCCCCAAGAAATCCCCGGCGAGGGGACGATCTCCCGAGATCTCGTGGTCGGAGGACACTTTCAAGAATCTCGTCGCCAACCCGCCGGAGAAGCTGCGCTCACGATTCCGGATCACCTCCGGAATGCTGGTTGACCTCCTGCAGCGCGACGCGGCCATCAACGATCCGGAAGCGGGGAACTTCGCCTCGGTTCGTCGCCTCATCGCGGACTGCCACGATGACGATGCGGGCAAGATGCGCCATCTCCAGCGAGCGGCCCAGCTCTGCCGCTCGCTCTACCGTGCCGGCATCATCCGCATGGAGAAGGACTCCGCCTCGAACTACCTCTGGGTCGTGGTTGACGAGGACCTGCAGGTCGATTTTTCACTCTTCCACAACCTCTCACTTTTCTTGATCGAGGCCGTTGACGGCCTCGATCAAGAAAATCCGGAACACGCGCTCGATGTCTTGAGCCTGGTGGAGTCAGTGATCGAGGATCCAACCATCATCCTCCGCCGCCAGGTGGACCGACTCAAGACCGAGCTCATCAACCGCCTCAAGGCGGAGGGGGTGTCGTATGAGGAGCGGATGAACCGTCTCGACGAGGTTACCCACCCGCAGCCGATTGCCGACTACATCCATGCCGCATTCGAGCACTTCCGCGGCGACCACCCCTGGGTGGGGGGTGACGCGGTGCAGCCGAAATCGGTGGCACGGGAAATGGTCGAGGGATACCTCGGTTTCACGGAGTACGTTCGGCACTATGGCCTGCAGCGTTTCGAGGGCGTGTTGTTGCGCTACCTCTCACAGGTCTACAAGACCCTCGATCAAAACGTGCCCGACCAGGCCAAGACCGAGGCGGTGCACGAAGTCATCGCCTTCCTGCGGGCAATGCTCGAGCGGATCGACACCTCACTCATCGAGGAATGGGAATCGATGCGGCACCCAGAGCTGCTGCTCGAAGGCGTTCCGGACTCCAAGACCGCCCACCGGATGCTCGCTGCCCGTGAGCTGAGGGGCGACCCGGCCCGGCTCGCCTCGAGGCTGCGCGCCGAGATACACCAACTGGTGGCTTCCCTCGCCCGCCGCGACTGGGAGGAGGCCGCGGCCTGCGTCCAGCGCAGTCGGGACGATCCGTCGGTCCTGCAGGAACCCGAAGATTTTTCGTGCGCCCTCGAACCGTTTTTCGAGGAACACGGAGAAATCGTCTTCGACCACAACGCACGGCTCGCCGAGCACACCCAGATCACTTCGATCGGCACCAACCAATGGCGGATCACCCAGATCCTGCTCGACCCTTCGGACGAGAATCTGTGGTGCATCGAAGCCCAGGTCGATCTCTCGGACGACGCGAACGTCGAAGGGCCGCTCATCACGGTCACGCGAATCGGAACGTAGACGAATTTTGAATTTCGAATTCCGACTCCCGCCAAGGCAGATATTCCCTCACGTAACTCGTGACGCGCAGTCAGATGAGCGCGGGTGCTACGCTGGAATGTGGAAGGGCGCCGGTGAGAATACTGACAAGGATCGTCTTGTGTGCGGTGTGCGTGATGCTGTTCGCGTCGGGAACTCCCAACCCGACGGGGACTGTCATCGACCAATCCCTGTGCATTTCTTTTTCCGAGGCAGAAGCAGTCGGGATCGATATCACCGAGCTCCGCGAGGAGTACCCGGCGGCGGTTTCGGCGTTCCCGAACCGCAGGGACGACGTGGCCGCGGCCTGGAGCCAGCTGCAATTCACGCTGCGCGACCAGCTCTCACAGTACGAGAAGGCAGACTTCGCCGGCTGTTCGATGTTTACCGTCGTTCTCTTCAAGGGTGATGGCACCATCGCCCGGTTCTTCTACCAAGGACTTGACGAGGAACACGGATCGGCCCTCTGCGACGTGGTCGAAAGACTGGCGCGGACCTACCGCTTCCCGCTGCAGTCCGAGGATTGTTTCAGCCAGTGCGGAACAACCCACTTCAAGGAGAATTCGGAATGAGGAATTAGGAATGAGGAATGCCGCCCACCCACCCAAGTTCTTGGGGAAAGGCGGGATGGATTTTCTCATTCCTCATTTCTCATTCGGGACGGCGTCAGTCGTTCCGGACGAAACTGAGCGCTTCGCGGTCTTTAACCACTCCGGGGAACCTGAGCACCCGGTTATGCATCACCACATAAATCCCCGGATCGACCAGCCGCGAGGCCATCAGCGCCTCGATAACATTTTGCAGGGCGTCGGTATCGCGAAACTCGTACGGCCGCATTGCGCCCGTGAGGACCACCGGAATCGTAACTCCGGCGCATCGCTCGACGAGCAGTTCGCCGGTCTCGGAGAGGGTGTCGGTACCGTGCAAAATGACGATGGCATCCGCCGTAGGCGCCGCGTTGCACACGGCCTGCGCGATGACTTGCCGGTCCTCGTCCGTCATGTCCAGGGAGTCCTTGTGCATGACCTCGACGTGCCGAATTTCGAGGTCCGGGAGACGCAGCGAATCGAGGATGACATCGATGACCGTGTACTCGTTGCGCAAGCTGCCCTGAAACTCGTCGTAGGTCTTGTCGATGGTCCCGCCAGTAGTCAGAATCGTCAGGCGCATTCTTCAGTGTTCCTTCGTGAATTAGGAATTAGGAGTTAGGAATTAGGAAGGCCACCCGCCTACCCTGAGCGTCCAGATACTCTGGAGGGCAGGGGTGGGAATTCCAAATTCCCAATTCCTAATTCTTCATTAAAACAGTCCGACTCCCCACAGATCGTGAATATGAAGGACGCCCTCTATCCGGGCATTTTCATCGCAGACCATCAGCGACGTGATGCGCTTCTCCTCCAGTAGCTTCAAGGCCGCGGTTGCGAGCTCGTCAGAGCGGATGCAGACGCCGCCCCTGTGCATGACCTCCCCGGCCGTTCGCGCCAGCGGATCGGCGTCCCGTTCCATCAACCGCCTGAGATCACCGTCGGTGACGACGCCCAGCAGGTGGCCATCGCCGTCCTGGACGGTGGCCATACCGAGCCCCTTGCGGCTCATCTCGTAAATCACGTCCTTCATGGCGGCATCCTGTGCGACTCGGGGGACGTCATCCCCCGTGTGCATCAGCTCTCCCACCGTGATAAAGCGTTTGCCCAGTTTGCCGCCCGGGTGAAGGCGCGCGAAGTCGTCTTCCTCGAACCCCTTCTTCACCGACACGGCCATCGCGAGTGCGTCGCCCAGGGCGAGGCTGGCCGTTGTCGAGGCCGTCGGCGCAAGGTTCATCGGACAGGCTTCCCGGCGCACGCCAACGTCGAGATGGAGATCTGCCGCATTGGCCAGCGGAGAATCAGGATTCGACGAGATCGCGATCAGGCGAACACCGATGCGGCGCAGCACGGCCAGGAGTTCGAGAATCTCCTCGGTGGCACCGGAGTTGGAGATAGCTACCACGAGATCGCCTTCAGCTACCATCCCGAGATCGCCGTGGATCGCCTCAGCAGGGTGCATAAACAGGGCCGGCGTTCCTGTGGAGCTCATGGTGGCGGCGATTTTGCGCGCGATGATCCCCGATTTTCCCAACCCCGTAAACACAACGCGGCCGGTAATACCGGCCAGGAGATCGACCACCTCGTCGAACGCCTCGGGCAGGTTTTCCTTCAGATTGCGGATCGCGTTGGCCTCGGCCTCGAGAACCTCGCGTGCCACTTCACGGCTCATCCTGCCACCTCCCGAACGGCGGTGGAAACCGCTTCGAGCTGGCCGACTAAACGGTCGAACTCGTCGAAGGAGAGCTGCGTGGTGGCGTCGGAGAGCGCCTCCGGTGGATTCGGGTGGACCTCGATGAAGAAACCGTCCACTCCGGCACCGGCGGCTGCCCGCGAGAGGTAGGGATGGAACTCGCGTGCGCCGGCTGTCGCGTGGCCGAGCCCTCCCGGAAGCTGCAGTGAGTGCGTCGCATCGAAGATCACGGGTGCGAATTGGCGCATTACCGGCAGACCGCGCATGTCGACGACGAGGTTGTGATAGCCGAAGGTCGATCCCCGTTCGGTCAGCATAACCCGTTGGTTGCCGGTTGCGGTGATCTTGTCGACTACGTTGGACATGTCCTCCGGAGCCAGGAACTGTCCCTTCTTGACATTGATCGGCAAACCGGTCTCGCCGCAGGCGTGCAGCAGGTCGGTCTGGCGGCAGAGAAAGGCCGGCACCTGAAGGACGTCGACCACCTCCGCCGCGACGGCCGCCTGGTCTGGATGGTGGACATCGGTGATCACCGGCAGGCCGGTCGCCCGTTTGACTGCCTGGAGGGCCTCGAGGCCGGCTTTTTCGCCAATGCCGCGAAAGCTCGACTCCGCGGAGCGGTTGGCCTTGTCGAAGGAGGACTTGAACACCAGCGGCACGCCGTGGCGCTCGGCAATCTCGCGAATCCTGCTCGCGACCTCAATGACGAAATCCAGCGATTCGATGACGCACGGTCCGGCGATGTAGATGGGCCTCGCACCACCGCCGATCGTGATGCCGTCTATCAGGTCGAAGCTCTCGATCGTCATGGGGGAAGTTTAGCACCCGCCTTCAAACGTTTGAACGTTAAACGTTGAACGTTCTAACGTTAGGAGATCAGGCCTCCAGCGGCTCCCGTACCGATTCCGCGACGGATTCGCCAGCGTCGATGACCTCGTCCACGTCGTCCTCGGCCGTTGCCGCAACCTCGGCGACCTCGTCGTCGGTGGCCTCTTCGGCGAGGCGCCGGTTTCGGTACTCGACCGCGGCACCGATGAACGAACTGAATATCGGGTGCGGATCGTACGGTCTCGACTTGAACTCGGGATGGAATTGGCAGGCTAGGAACCACGGATGATCCTGCAGCTCGATGACCTCAACGAATATGCGGTCCGGCGACTTCCCGCTCACCACCAACCCCTTCTCCTCGAAGAGCGGCACGTATTCAGGGTTGACCTCGTAGCGATGGCGATGGCGCTCCCACACCTCGTCCGACCCGTACATATCCCATGCGTTGGAGCCCGGCGTCAGGCGACACGGGTACTTGCCGAGGCGCATGGTGCCGCCCATCTGGTCGACCCCGACCAGCTCGCGCATCTTGTAGATGACCTTATAGGGTGGCTGGCTCACGAACTCGGTGGAGTGGGCTCCGGCGAGGCCGCAGACATTGCGGGCAAACTCTACGATCGCAGTCTGCAGCCCGAGACAGATACCGAAGAACGGAATCTTGTGGCCGCGTGCGAACTCGATGGCGCGGATCATGCCCTCGATTCCCCGCTTGCCGAAACCGCCCGGCACGAGGATCGCGTCGACCTCGAAGAGCTCTCCAGGATAGCCGGAACCCTCGAGGTCCTCCGAGTCGATGAAAGCCAGATTGGTCTTCACTCCGTTGGCGAGGCCACCGTGGATCAGGGCCTCGTTCAGCGACTTGTAGGAGTCGGCCAGGTCCACGTACTTGCCGACGATACCGACCGTGACCTCTTCGGTGGCGGCTCTGGTTGCGTCGACGACCCCGCGCCAGCGACTGAGATCGCGCTGACCCTTCGGGAGGTTGAGCATCTCGAGCACGATTTCATCGAAACCCTCTGCCGCGAGCTTGAGCGGCACGTCATAGATCGTGTCCGCGTCCTGGGCCGGGATCACCTGCCGCTTTTCGACGTTGCAGAAGAGGGCGATCTTTTCCCGCAAATCCTCCGGCAGCGGCCGGTCGACCCGACAGAGCAGGATGTCGGGCTGGATGCCGATCTGCAGGAGGCCTTTGACCGAGTGCTGGGTAGGCTTGGTCTTGAGCTCGTCGGAACCCTTGATATAGGGAACCAGGGTGAGGTGGATATTGAGGACGTTGCCGCGTCCCGCCTCGGAGCGGAACTGGCGGATGGCCTCGAGGAACGGCAGGGACTCGATGTCGCCGACCGTGCCACCGATCTCGACGACCACGAAATCGACGTCTCCACCGAGAGCGCGGATGCCGTCCTTGATCTCGTCGGTGATGTGCGGGATCACCTGAACAGTCTTGCCGAGGTAGTCCCCGCGGCGCTCCTTTTCGATCACTGTCTGGTAGATCTTACCGGTGGTGAAGTTGTTCTTTTTGGCCATCGTCGCCGAGGTGAACCTCTCGTAATGACCGAGATCAAGGTCGGTCTCGGCTCCGTCGTCGGTGACGAAGACCTCGCCGTGTTGGAAGGGTGACATGGTGCCCGGATCGACGTTGACGTAGGGGTCGATCTTGAGCATCGTGACCGAGTAGCCGTGAGCCTCCATCAGCGCCGCCAGAGAGGAGGCCGAGATGCCCTTGCCCAGGCCCGAAACAACGCCCCCGGTGAAAAACACGTACTTTGTCGCCATCTCGACTCCTCCTGCTCAATCTTCGTTGATGATCTTTTCGACACGCTCGAGATCCTCCGGCGTGTCCACCCCGAAGGCCGCTTGCGGCGCGTCGAGAACCAGAATCTCGATTCCGTTTTCCAGGGCCCGCAGCTGCTCGAGCCCTTCAGCCAATTCGAGCTCTGACGGTGGCAGCGACACGAAATCCGCCAGAGCATCCCGTCGGAAGCCGTAGATTCCGAGGTGGAGGCGCCACATCTGCCACGCCACCTCGCGATGGAGGGGGTATGGGATCGGCGAACGCGAAAAATAGAGTGCACGGCCCCGGTGATCTCGGACCACCTTGACCGCATTCGGGTCCTCGACCCGCTCCGCTTCAAGCGGGCGGCACAGGGTCGACATCCGGAATGACTCGTTCGCCAGGAGACCTTCGACCAGAACGTCGATGTTGTCGCCGGCGAGCAGCGGTTCGTCTCCCTGGACGTTGACCACGATCTCCCACTCGTCGCGGTGTGCAATGGCTGCCGCCACCCGATCGGTTCCCGAAGGGCACTCCCCGGTCATCACCGCTTCAGCGCCCGCCGACGCCGCCGCCTCGGCGATCCGCGCATCATCGGTGGCGACGATCACGTGATCGACCATGGTCGCCTCGGACGCACGGCGTACGACGTGCACGATCATTGGCTCGCCAGCCAATTCCGCCATCGGCTTCCCCGGAAACCGCGTGGAGGCCCAACGCGCCGGAATGACGGCAACCGTACTCGAACCGCTCTGTCCCATCCTGTGTACCGATCCTATTGGGCGACCCGATCGAAGTCAAGAAAGGTGATCCAGATTCGTACAATCGTTTGTCATAAATTGTTAAATAACTGATTTAAAAACATTTCTCTAGATTTGCTGGTCTTTATACTCTCTCCACATCGGTTCCATCGATCCAATTGTGCCTTCGAGAGCGCAATAGTGAGGACGACTTGATGATTTAGCGAAAAATTGATACAAACAACTGTATGAATTTAACGACCCGTGAACGACTGCTTCACTCCGCGACCCGCCTCTTCGCCGACAACGGCTACCGGGGAGCCTCGGTGCGCGACATCTGCAACCTTGCACGCGCCAATCCCGGCGCGGTGTCCTACCATTTTGGCGGCAAGCGACAACTGTACCGGGCGGTTTTGCGTCGGGCTGCCGCCACTCTGGCCGAAATGGGGCCACCGACGAACGACGGGAATGATGATCGCGAGACCATCAGCGTGATCGACGCCCTTCGACGGTTCCTCGATCGCCTGCAAACCGACGACGCCATCGCCCGCCTCCTGTTGCGGGATCTTGCGGATGGCGGAACGGTCGCCGTCGAATCACTGACCCCTCCCCTGCGGACGGCATTCGAGCGTCTCGCGGCGTCGCTGGGGCACGGTGACAACCCGCGCGCCAGCGGCGAGGGCAGGCTCCTGTTTCTCAGCCTCGCGGCGCCTCTGTTCCTCCTGACCGCCGCCTGGCCTGTGGTGGCCCGCGCCCTCGAGCTCGAGCTCGATCAAAAAGAAACGCTTCTGACGGAGCTCGTGCAACGAACCCTCGCATCCCACGGCGGGGTCGATTTGCTCTGATGCTAAATGCTGGATGCTCGATGCTGGACACTCGATGCTGGATGCTCGATGCTCGATCCACCCACCCCTTTTGGACCGAATGCACATCGAGTTTGGAGTGTCCGCGTGATGTTTAACGCGATGGCTCGCTACAGCATCTGCTCGGTGACCTCGAAACGAACACCGCGGGCGGCCAGGTAGTCGAAGATGTAGAAGAAACACTCCTCGTTGCGCCCGACCAGTTCGGGCGGCGACAGGCCGGGATCCGGGTACAGCCCCTCAGCCAAGGCGTTGACCATGGCCGTACAGGTGTAACCGGTCGTACGAGCCATCGACGTGATGTTCGACTCGGAGTCGTAACGATCGAGCAGGTCGTACCGCCGCACCACGTGCTCGCCCTCGACCAGGCCCTCCACCTCGACCCGCAACACAGTCAGATCCTTGTCGCCTTCGTCGAGCTGCCACGCGGGAATCAGGAGCTTCGCCGTGAGGTCGACCGGCCGCACCGGCACCCCCTCGACCTCGAGCGACTCTTCGCTGAAGAATCCGATGTTGGCCAACATGCGCATGCTTTCCGAATGACCCGGATAGCGCAGTGTCTTTTCGATCATGTCGGGGACCTTCGACGTCTTGAGAAGTGTCCGCAAGCCGTCGGTATTGAAGGCCTCGAGGGTCCCGATCTCCTCAAAATCGAGGTGCTCGACCTCTGTCAGAGCGGGCATGGTGACAATTTCGCCGTTCACCTTGAACCGGGCCGGGCGCGTGTACTCGGCAATGACGTCGATCGGCGAGAATACCGCCTTGTACTCGTAGGGCCAGTGCCGTGCCACCGGCAACCCGCCGACGTAACACCGGAATGCGTCGACCCTTTCCCAGGAAGCCTCGATTCTTCCGAGAATCAGGCTCGAGCTGCCGGGCGCCACTCCGCAGTCCATCACCGCGGTCACACCGCGGTCCGTGGCGAGCTGGTTGAGCGACCAAGGTTCCTCTTCGAAGAACGAGATGTCGACCACGTCGACGCCGGTCTCGATCACCCGGCCGAGAGTCGCAAACCCCATCGGCCCCGGCACCGCACCAACGGCAATATCCTGGCCGGTGACCAGACGAGCGATCTCGCCCGGCGCTGCGAGGTCGGCACGCTCGATCGTCACTCCGGGGATCGTGGAAAGAGATTCGAGCGCATTCTGCGACAGGTCTGCCGCCGTGACCTCGAAGCGGCCGCTGTCGGCCAGGTCTTTGACGATCGCCTCCCCAACCCTGCCGGCTCCAAGTACGATGACCTTCATTCCAACCTCCGGTGGGAAAGGTTATACCACCCGGCTTCGCCCTTGGGGCTCAGCAGGAATACGTCCACCCAACCACCCGATACTGGATGCTCGATGCTGGATGCTGGATGCTCGATGCTGGATGCTGGATAGTAGGCGCGGTGGTCCAATCGAAGGAAAACTCGTGAGATCGGGGGGGAGCGAATGAAGCAAGCACTGTCCGAAGACGCGGCAACGACACTCGACACCGTGGCAGATATTCTTCTCAGAACCTTCTTCATCACCATCGGGGCGATGATCTTCACCTGGGTGGTGTGGCTCGTTCTGGGAGATGTTGTCCACTCGATTCACGCTCGCCTGTTCGACATCACGAGGAAGGAGTTCGATCTCTTCTTCCTCTACTCGATGACGGTCATGAAGGGCCTGAACCTGATCTTCTTCGGCTTCCCGTTCGTCGCCATCAAGTGGCACCTCCGGGGAAGGCGTCCGTAGAATTCCGAAGATCTCACAGGATTCAGATCTGGGAGGGATGATGACCGGGGAAGACAGGGCACGACGAATCGTCGTCCTCACCGGTGCGACTCGTGGCATCGGCCACGCGCTGACGAATCAACTGATCAAGCTCGGCCACACGGTGGTTGGATGCGGGCGATCGCCGGCCGAGATCGAAACACTTGGCGCATCCCATGGCCCCCCACACCGATTCGATAGCGTCGACGTCGCCAAATGGGATGAGGTCGCGGACTGGGCGCAAGAAGTGCTCTCCCATATGACGCCACCAGACCTGCTGATCAACAACGCGGGCGTCATCAACCGAAACGCGCCGTTGTGGGAGGTGCCGGCCGATGAATTCTCGAAGGTCCTGGACATTAACGTCGGTGGCACCGCCAACGTGATTCGCGCCTTTCTGCCGGCGATGATCGCCAACCAACGCGGGGTCATCGTCAACATGAGCTCCGGTTGGGGACGTTCGACGGCGCCCGAGGTCGCGCCTTATTGCGCCAGCAAGTGGGCAGTCGAAGGCCTGACCCAGGCGCTCGCGCAGGAGCTGCCGCCAGGGCTGGCCGCGGTGACCGTCAGTCCCGGGATCGTCGACACCGACATGCTGAGGAGTTGCTGGTCGGACTCGGCGGCCAGCTGCCCCTCGCCGGAAGACTGGGCCCCGGCGGCCGCCGACTTCCTCTTGGCGCTTTCAAGCAGAGAAAATGGCCGGTCCCTATCGGTTTAAAATAAAATAGGCAGGTGATTCACGTACTCAAGGTGACCGCGAACGCTCGGGATGCAGGCGGTTCCGACGCGGAACTCCGGCACACCCTGATCGTTTTCGTCGATTGTGAGGATGAAGGATCGGCCTACGCGCCAGCGGATGCCTACCTTCGCAGGACCGGCTGGCAAGACATCGAGCTCGTGAATTGCAGGGCCCTGCCGCCTGCGGCCGCGGAGAAGCTCGACCAGTCGCTCCGGGACGCCTACCAGGATGCGGATTCCCGCGGCGTCTCCGCTGTGCTTCTGAAATCATTCTGAACCTAAATTTCCGGAGTCCGTACTGTTTCGTGAGGTACGGTCTATTCGAATCTCTGCAATAATCACCCACGAGGGCTGCGGAGAGTCCGGAATTCCTGATGATCTGTCCGAAGTGTTCGAGTGAAATGAGTGAGGAAACGCGCGGAGGGATCCGCTTGGACCTCTGCGGCGTGTGTTTCGGCGTCTGGTTCGATGGCGGTGAACTTGAGGCCCTCAATGCTGGAGGTGGCTCGTCACGTCTCAACGATGTCCCGGGACGGAACTGTTGTTTCGAGCCCACCGGCAGTTCGGCTCACGTGAAGTGCCCGCGCTGCGAGCGTGACATCCTCCGTACCGGGAAGATCGGCAAGCACGCTGTGATGCGATGTACCTCGTGCAAGGGCCTTTTCCTGCCGAACGCCAACGCTCACTTCAAGACCCGCGAGATCGGCATCCTCGATTCGGCTATCGGCGTCCTCGAGGAGATTGTCAGCTCCCTATTCTGATCGGGTTTTGTGCACGTCCAGGAGCAGCTGGCGCACGGACGCGCGATCGATCTCCAGCCTGCGAAATCGTAGAAAGCATCCGATCCATTACTATTCGACCGGGACAACGGCCAACGCGAGGAGAACGCCATGAGTGCTTCGGAGCGTTTCAACCACATCGGATCCCAGTTCGCGGTCGATGATGTCGAGAAGGCGGTCGGGTTCTATGCGGCCGCCCTCGGCTTCAAACTGGACTACCTCGACGGCGACCCACTGCACTATGCCGTCGTCTTTCGAGACGAGGTCTACATCCATCTCTGCCAACCGCAACCGCCGGAATTTCCCGCTGGCAGCGGGCGCGCCTTTGTTGCAGTGTCAGGCGTCGACACGATCTGGAAACGCGTCCGTTCGGAGACGCCGAACGCCATCGAGCAGCCGATTCGGGACCTGGATTACGGCCATCAGGTTTTGTTCAGGGTATTTTCGGTCTCCGATCCGGCCGGGAACACACTGCGCATTGGCGAGCCGCTCCGAGACCGATTACCGAGCTGTGATTGAATAGACGCTGACAGAACCGGGAGCACTCATGGAACCTGCCGTTCTCGACGAAATCCAGCGTATTTTCCGCTCTGCCGGCTTCGTCGCCGACCTCGGTATCGAGCTCGAGTCGGTCGGCGATGGCGAGTGTGTGACGACCCTCGATCTCAAGGACCGCCACCTGCAGCAAGACGGCTTCGTTCACGCAGGAGTTCTCGCTGCGATCGGCGATCACACAGCCGGCGTAGCTGCCGCAACCATGTTGCGGGATCGCCGGATGGTGCTGTCGATCGAATTCAAGCTCAACCTTCTTCGCGCCGCCAGGGGAGAACGCCTCATCTGCCGCGCGAAGGTTCTGAAACCGGGTCGACAGCTGTCAGTCGTAGAGTCGGAGGTGTTCTGCGTGAGCGCTGGTGAAGAACGCATGGTTTCAAAAATGACCGCCACCATGGCCTACGTCGAACCCTGAGGTGGCACCCCTGAATCCGACTCCACTCGAACGGCCACGCCTCAAGGTGTGTTGCATCACGAGTGTGGAGGAGGCGGAGGTGGCAATCCGGTATGGGGCGGACGCAATCGGCCTGGTGTCGGAGATGCCGAGCGGCCCGGGAGTGATTCCCGATCACCTCATTGAGGAAATAGCGGCTCGAACTCCTCCCGAGGTGGCCACCTTCCTCCTCACCAGCAGCCATGAGGTCAACGCCATCGTCGATCAGCAGCAGAGATTCCGGGTCGATGCCATCCAGCTCTGCGACGCATTGCCGCCAGAGGCCCTCGATCAGCTACGATCGGCCATCCCGGGCACCTCGATCGTCCAGGTGATTCACGTGGTCGGAGAGAAAAGCCTTGGCCAGGCGATGTCGGCGGCCGGGACGGTCGATGCCATTCTGCTGGACTCGGGTGATCCAACGAAGGCTGTCAAGGAGCTGGGAGGAACCGGACGGACCCACGACTGGGCTCTCAGCCGGGTCATTCGCGAACAGGTGGGCATTCCAGTGTGGCTGGCCGGCGGTCTCACATCCGATAACGTCGCTGAAGCGGTGCGGACGGTGCGGCCTTTCGGTGTCGACACCTGCACCGGGTTGCGAACTGACGGTCATCTCGACCAAGGGAAGCTGACCCGCTTCGTACGTGAGCTCCTCGTGGCCGGAGGTTCAGGTTGAAGATCATACCGTCGTCAGGCGGCACCTACATTGTGTTGGTCGAACTCGCCGCACCGACAACGATCACGATCGGCAAGCTCGGCGACCTCTCGCTGATCGCCGGCTTCTACGCCTACGTTGGAAGCGCGCACGGACCGGGAGGCCTTGCGGCGCGCCTGCGGAGATACGACGTCGGACCGCAACGGCTACACTGGCACATCGATTATCTGCTCGCAAAGGCCGACCTCACAGGAGCCATTTTCCGGGCCGACGCGGAACGACGTGAATGTTCCTGGGCACAGTGGGTCGCGGACCAAGCGCAAGACCGCGTGCCGGGTTTCGGTTCGTCGGACTGTCGGTGTGCGAGTCACCTCTTTCTGATTGGAGGCGCCGAAGAAATGCGAGAGATGACTCGTGCATGCGGATGCCAGTTGAAAGCACTCGCCACGATTGGGGCTTGATGATGTCATTCGGTGGAAACAAACTCGCGACAGGAGGTGTCACGTGAACGTCCCCTGGCTGATTGGTGGTCTGCTGTCGGTGCTGATCGGGCTCACGCACTCCATTCTTGGTGAGAAGCTCGATCGGCGCCTGAGCCGACAGGAAAAATGATGAAACCTGCCCCGATCAAAGAGGAAATCACGATTGGCGATCTCGAGAGGGTCGACATGAGAGTCGGCACCATCGAATCGATCAAAGAGGTTCCGAGCTCGAAGAAGTTGATGAAACTCGCCGTCAACTTCGGCGACCACTCGAGGACCGTTCTCGCCGGCATCAAACGGGAGCGCCAGAACCCGGCCGACATTGTCGGGCTCCAGGCATTGTTCGTTGTCAATCTTCCTGTCCGGAAGATGGCGGGTGAGGTTTCCGAAGGCATGCTCTTGGACATCGGATATTCGGACGGCCTGACACCCGCGCTGGCTGTGCCCGAGCGGGCTGTGCCCGACGGCTCGAGGGCCGGCTGACACGAGTCGTTTCTCGATACGGACTCGACGATCACTCCGACCATTTCCGACGACGCTGTTACCATTGCGTCATGTTTGAGACCATCTTGAAAATCGTGGCAGGCTTGGCTGCGCTCGGAATAATCGTCCTGGTTCTGGTTGCCGTCGTGTCCGGACTTCGATCTTCGGTCAAGGCGCTTGGCGACGACGGGGGACAGAATGACACCCCGGACGTCGAATGAGACCTGACTCGCGGTAGAGAAGCCAGCCGCTTCCGGACGCTTGCGAACGGGCAGGGTGTTCGACAACCGGGCGCTTCCGGACGTGACCAGCGGCTGCGGGGCAGATTGATCTTTGGAGAAGCAAATGGAGTACCACTTCGGCCGACTGATCGACCATGTCCACCTGGTCGTGTCCGATCTCGAAGCCAGCAAGACCTTCTATCGTGCGGTCCTTCAATCGCTGGGCCGCGACCTTTCGGGCGAGGGTGACGGCTATTTCCATGCTGACGAACTTTTCGTCACGCCCGGCGAACCAACGAGTCATGTCCACCTCGCCTTTCAGGCTAGAGATCACGACGACGTGTTCCGGTTCTATCGGGCCGCCCTCGAAGCCGGTGGCACCGACAATGGACCTCCCGGTGAGCGTCATTACCACCCCGGGTATTTCGCGGCATTCGTTTTCGATCCGGACGGCAACAACATCGAAACCGTGCACCACGGTCCGGCCCACCGATCGGTGGAGGACGTGGTCGTCGTCCCGAGCGTCTCTGAATGACAGAGGAGGAAATATGGAGCAGCTCGTCTTCAAGGGATCGTGTCTGTGCGGAGGCGTGGCCTACGAGCTGAGCCCGCCCTTCGTCTTCTTTCACCACTGCCACTGCAGTCGCTGCCGGAAATCCTCGGGCTCGGCGTTCAGCGCCAATATCCTGGTCAAAGCCAACCAATTTCGGTGGACCCGAGGAGAGGATTTGATCGGCCGGTGGGAGCTGCCGAAAGCGCAGTACTACTGTACCGGCTGGTGCACGGCCTGCGGCTCGAAGCTGCCCTGGGAATCGCGCAACAAGAAGGGATTTCTTGTCCCGGTGGGTAGTCTCGACGACGACCCGGGGTGTCAGCCCGAGAAGAACATATTCTGGGCCTCTCGAGCCCCATGGTACGCCGAACCCGCCGACCTGCCGACCTTCGACGAACACGGTTGACGGAATAGCGTCTGATTTCGGTCGTAGTCCTGTAAAGGGAGGCGGACCATGCAACAGGACCTCGAGCACCTGAAGCTGTTGTGGATATTTCACTACGTGGACGCAGGCATGACCGCGATCTTTGCCTGCATTCCGTTCCTGCATTTCTTCATGGGCCTTGCGCTCGCAACCGGCGTGTTCTCCGACACCGGTCCGGAGGCGAGACCTATTGGCATGGTCATGATGGCGATCGCCGGTTTCTTGATCCTCGCTGGATGGACGCTGGCGATTCTCATTGCATTCGCCGGCCGCAGCATCCAGACCCGAAGGCGTTACACCTACTGTCTGGTGGTGGCCGGCATCAACTGCATTTTTCTGCCGATCGGAACGGTTCTCGGCGTATTCACAATCATCGTCCTGTCGCGCGATTCGGTGAAATCCCTGTTCGGTCACGCACCACTCTCGACTGAAGTTCCCGCGGAGATTACGCAGAAGAGCTGACGCGAACAGCCCAACTCAGGAGCCCGGTTTTCGGATCATGGTGACTCAGAAACACCTCATCGTAGGAATCGCGGTTCTGGTGGCGCTCCTGCACTTCCCCATCGGGTCGGGCTACGCCGGTCCCTGGAGGCCATTCGTCACCGGGTATCTCATCGATATTCTGTTGCCCTTCGCCATGTACCTGCTGCTCGGCACGGTACGGGTCGAGGCGCTCCGCCATTGGTGGGTCCGGGCCTGGATCGTGTTTGCCGTGGGCGCCACCTCCGAGATGCTGCAATATTTCGGTCTGCCGATTTTCGGGCAAACATTCGATCCACTCGATTTTGCCGCTTTCGCAGTCGGCGTCCTCGCCGGACACGTGGTTGAAGAGCTCATCGTGTTCAGGCTGCCGGTGGGCCGGCACGACTGACTATCTGGGAGAATCACCCTGTGAAGGCCATCCTCGACGTCCACTACGAACCGACCATCGCCCATGCGGCCTGTGTCGTCTTCGAGCATTGGTCCGACGAACGTCCGGTCACCACCCATCGCCTTCAGGTGCCGGGAGTCCGGCCCTACCGCCCAGGGCGCTTCTTCGAGCGTGAGCTGCCGCCGCTCCTCGCCATTCTCGAGGCAACGAATGAGAATTTCGATCACATCATTGTCGACGGGTACGTCTACCTCGAGGACGATGCCGTTGGACTCGGCGGCCGTCTCTACGAGTCACTTCCCCGCTCCTGTGCAGTCATCGGTGTCGCGAAAAAACCGCTCGCGATTGCCGACCAATTCGAAGCCATTCACCGGGGCCGCAGCTCCAAACCGCTTTTCGTCTCCGCTATCGGATTGGATGCAGGAGCAGCGACCACGGCCATTGCCAGCATGCACGGGCCCCACCGGATTCCAACCCTCCTCCATCTCACCGACCGAATCGCCCGAGGTAATTGACACCCTTCCGGTCCGCACATCTTCCTTTTGCCCTTTCTCCTCTTCTCCTCCTCCCCTCTGCCCCCGCTCTCCCTGTACACTCTCCCGATGTGGAACGAGCGCTTTTCCGAACCCGGCTACGCCTACGGCAAGGATCCGAATCGATTTCTTGAATCGGTGGCTCATAGAATTCCGGCCGGGCGAGTCTTGAGCCTGGCCGAGGGCGAAGGACGCAACGCGGTCTACCTCGCCGGCCTCGGATATCAGGTCACCGCCGTCGACGCTTCAACCGTCGGGCTGGCAAAGGCCGAATCGCTGGCCGAAGAACGCGGTGTCGATATCGAGACCGTGTATGCGGATCTCGCTGCCTACGAGATCGGGCCCGGCGAGTGGCAGGGAATCATTTCCATTTTCTGCCATTTGCCGCCGCTCGTGCGGGCGGCTCTCCACGAACAGGTCTTGCGCGGGCTTGCACCCGGCGGCGTTCTCATCCTCGAGGGCTTCACACCGCGTCAGCTCGAGTACGGCACTGGCGGGCCGAAATCCAGAGACCTGTTAATGGACCTGAACGTCATCCGGCAGGAGCTGCCCGGCCTGCGTTTCGAGGTTGCACGCGAGGTCGAGCGTGAGATCACCGCAGGCAAGTACCACGGCGGCATCGGATCCGTGCTGCAAATCCTGGCCGTCAAATAGCCACCCCTTGTAAGGCATCCTGAGTATTTCCACGCCAGGGCTGGC